>VGAZ01000001.1 GCA_016870615.1 Actinomycetota bacterium
TTTTTAACTGCATATGTTTTCTCGTCTATAAGCTTGCCCATCATGGGCCCGCCGTCAAGCACGCTGTAATTATCAATTTTGATTCCTCCGCAGTAATCAAGCAGTGTCTTAACAGGCGTTCCAACAGGGACTTTTAAAGTCAAAGGATTATTGACTTCCCCGTTTACAGTTACAAATTTATCCGTAACATTTTTACCTTCCATTGCCTCTGCGACATTGTAGAGTGTCTCAACATTTGTAACAACGGTTCCGACCATAAGCGGTATTCCGCCCTCAGGAACAACCCTTTTAGTCACTTCATACACAAGCACCTGCTCATCGCCTGCAGGGTAAAAATTGCCAAGCTTAAAAATTTCAAAATCAAACCCGCTGCTGCCCAAAGACTGGCTTTTTTTAAACTCCTCTATTGCATGTATGGCTTCCTTATACTTGCCTTTAAGGGCCACCACAACTCTTTTGGCGCCTGTAAGGCCCGCAGCAATTCTTAAGCCTTCATAAACCCTCTCAAAACTATTCTGCAGTATAATTTTATCTACATGTATAAGGGGTTCGCATTCTGCAGCATTGACTATAAGCGTATCAACTTTTGCATCAAATTTAATATGCGAGGGAAAACCTGCGCCGCCTGCGCCGACTATGCCTGCATTCTTTATTATTTCAATTCCAGGATTTGGCATTTTTATTTTAAGTCTATCCTTTCCACTTTTGCAACAAGTGTTCCGTCAACAGTCCTGCCGCTGGTTATTTCAGTTCTTTTGGCAGTGCTGCCGGTTACCATAAGGGCAATTTCATCTTCGCCAAGTCCTACTGTATCCACTGCAATAAAGTACTCCTTTTTGCCTTTTAATTCTAAATCTACAGACTGCACAAAAAGAAGCTTAAACCCTTCAAGGGAGCTGTCTTTTACTGTTGATGTTACGCTTCCCACCACTTTGACCATTTTCATTTTATTAAAACCATTTCCTTAAATTTTTCAGCCCTTTATGACAATTCCGGACTTCTCCATATCTATTTTATCAATAATCCCTACTATTGAGCCTCTCAGGGGAACATTTTTCCTGCCCACAACAGTGCCGATTGCCTCCCCGTCTGCAATCCATATTACAAGGTTACCGACTGCAGCGCCGAGCCAGTCGCCGACTATTTCAGTGCTGCCGATTGAATTGCCATCCGGATCAAGCGGCTCTACAACTGCAAGCCTTATTCCCTGCAGCTTTTCATACTTTATGGTTGAAACTACATTTCCAATGACTCTTCCAAATTTCAAAAAAGGCGCCTTTCTTAAATATATTAATAGACTGCTTCTATGCTGTTTTGTTTAAAGAACTCCATGTAATTTTCCGGCGGTTTGCAGTCAGTGACTATAGTATCGGCATAGCTTACAGGGCAAACCTTTGACAGGCTGATATTATCAAATTTGGTTGAATCTGCAAGCACCACTTTTTTTATTGAATTATCAAACATGATTTTTTTTACTGATGCCTGTACCGGGTTTTCCACAGTAATTCCTGCTTTAAGTGAAAACCCTGAAGCTGAAATAAACGCCATGTCTGCAAAAAAATCTTTTAAAAAATTCTCTGCAAGCGGGCCCACAAAACTTCCTGTAATTTCCTGCAGCTCGCCACCGCAGCATATTTTCCTGATATCATTATTTTCCTTAAGAATATTTAATATATCAATGCTGTTTGTTATAACTGTGATTCCGCATTCACCTGAAATCCTCCTGGCAAGGGCCTGCGTAGTTGTCGAGCTGTCAAAAAAAATGCTTTCACCTTTATTTATCAGGAGGGCCGCTTTTGCAGCAATGATGTTTTTCTTTTCAGGATTTATCTGTTTTCTTATTCCGGTTGAGATCTCGTTTGCCGAGTGGCTCATTTTTACGGCTCCGCCGTATACACGTTTTAAAAAACCTTCACCCTCAAGGGCGCAGAGATCGCGAAGTATTGTCATCTCTGACACATTGAACATACTGGAAAGATCAGATGTCTTTATGCCGCCGTTCTTTTTTACAACTTCAGCTATTTTTATTTTTCTCTCTGCAGATAGCATTTTAATAAATGTTACTTATTGTTGTATTTTGTTTATTGTTTATATTTTATGCTTATTTTTATTTAAAGTCAATTTAAAAAATATTACAATCCAGGAAATATTTTAAACTTTTCATATAATCTTTATATATTAATATTTGCGGCAGCAATTATCTTTTATCACGAGAATATGCCGCCGTCCATTATTTTTAATTGCCGTGAAATTTCCGGCTTAAAATCCATATTGCTTAAAATATCCTTCTCCAGGTTAATACCCGGGGCTATTTCTGTAAGCATTATACCGCCCATGCAAAGCTTAAACACGCATCTTTCAGTGATGTATAAGATCTCATGATTTTTTTCCCTTGCGTAGCTGCCGCTGAAAGTAATCTGCTCAACTTCATTTATAAATTTCCTGTGAACGCCTTCTGAAATTATTTTAAGCTTTTTATTGCCGTAACTTACTTTAAGTCCACCGGATGTCAGAGTGCCGCAAAACACTACTCTTTTTGTATTTTGCGTAATATCAATAAAGCCGCCGCAGCCCGCAAGTTTATTGCCGAATTTACTTACATTGACGTTTCCCATAAAGTCAGCCTGGGCCATCCCCAGAAAAGCAATATCCAGTCCGCCGCCATCGTAAAAATCAAACTGGGATGGCTGGTTGATAATGCATGCCGGATTAAAAGAGGCGCCAAAGCTCAGGCCCCCGACAGGAATTCCTCCAATGATGCCGGCTTCAACAGTTAAGTTCATACGGCCAAATACACCTTTTTCATTTGCAACCATGCTTATTCCTTCAGGAAGGCCGATGCCAAGATTTACCACATCATTTTCTTTAATCTCCTGCAGCGCCCTTGTGCATATTATCTTTCGCTCATCAGCGGCCATTTTCGGAATTGCATCCCCTGGCGTTTTTATTTCACCGCTTAGTGAAGGATTATACTCCTGGCTGAAAGTCTGCCAGTGATTTTCCTTTTTTGCCACAACAACATAGTCTACAATTATTCCAGGGACTTTAACCATCCAGGGATTTAAAGTATGTCTTTTTACAAGTTTTTCCACCTGGGCAATCACAATTCCTCCGGAATTGGCAGCTGCCTGAGCAATTGCAAGCATTTCAAGAGAGCCGCATTCCTTTTCAAATGAAATATTTCCGTCTGTGTCTGCCGATGTGCCTCTTATAAGGCCTACATCGACAGGAAATGCCCTGTAGTACAGCCACCTTGCGCCGTCTATACTGATATTGCTTACAAGGTCCTCTTTTGTCCTGCTGTTTATCTTTCCGCCGGAAATCTCCGGGTCAACAAAGGTGCCTTTTCCGACATGTGTAATTGTCCCTGGTTTTTTAGCAGCTATGTCCCTGTATAGATGCGTTATTACTCCCTGTGGAAAATTATATGCCTCAATGCTGTTTTCAATGGCAAGTTTTACCATTTTAGGGGCAAGCCCCCAGTGCCCGCCTATTACCCTTTTTACAAGGCCCTTATGGGCAAGGTGGTTTATTCCCCTGTCTTTTCCGTCTCCCTGCCCTGCCGCATAAACTATTGTAAGATTTTGGGGCTTTTCGCCTGCCAGGAATTGCTCCTCAATTGCTCTTGTAATCTCTTCAGGATGGCCTATGCCAACAAAACCGCCGACAGCAACAGTGCTTCCGTCTTTAATTTTTTCAACAGCCTGCTTTGGGCCTATAACCTTGCTCATGGCATCAAATATCCTCCATTTACGCCATATACCTGCCCTGTAATATATGAGGCGTCACCCGATGCCAAAAAAAGCGCAAGGCTTGCAATATCTGAGGTGCTTCCCAGCCTGCCTGCAGGAATCCGGGCTATTATTTTTTCCTTAACCCCGTCCGGTATGTCTTTTAGCATTTCTGTTTCAATAAAACCAGGCGCTATTGCATTTACTGTTATGTTCCTGGATGCACCCTCATGAGCAAGTGATTTGGTAAATCCTATAACGCCTGCTTTTGAAGCTGAGTAAGCGGTCTGGCCAAAATTTCCGCAAATCCCTATAACAGATGCCATATTTATAATCCTGCCGTAATTATTGCTGCGCATATTAGTGATAGCTTCCCTGCAGCAATAAAATACACCAGTTAAGTTTATCCTTATTACATCATCCCAGTGCTGAGAAGTTTCCATATTATGAAGTGTTTTATCACGAAGTATTGCGGCATTGTTAACCAGTATATCTATTCTGCCTGAAGTTTTTAACACATAATCAAACATTTCCTTGACTTCATCAAGATTTCCGACATCTGCAGTCACAGCAAAGCAGCTTCCCCCTTCTTTTTTAATAAGTTCGCATGTACCCGAACTCTCCCGGGCGTCTATGTCATTTACAAAAACTGTTGCACCCTCTGCAGCAAAGGCAAGAGCCATTGCCCTGCCTATGCCCCTTCCGGAACCGGTTATTAAAGAAACCCTGTTTTTAAGCTTCAAGCCTATTCCCCCATTTATTTAAATTATCATTTCCTTATTTAAATAAAAAAATACTTTTTGCCCTGCTCTTGTTTAAGATAATAGCCCCTTTATTATTAAAGCCATTGCCTCACCTGAACCAATGCACAGTGACGCAAGCCCAAGCATGGTATTGCGCTTCAGCATTTCATGCAGCAGGGTAACTATTATCCTTGCGCCGCTGGCTCCAATTGGATGCCCCAGTGAAATTGCCCCGCCATTTACATTAAGCAATTTTGTGTCTATGTCTATTTCTTTTAAAAGACATAAACACTGGGCAGCAAATGCCTCATTTATCTCAAACAAGCCTATATCTTTTAGCCCAAGCCCGGAGCTGTCCAGCGCTTTTTTAATTGCGCCGGCAGGAGCAATGCCGAAATTTTCCGGTATTGTGCTAATCTCTTCAGCAGATATTATTTCAGCAAGCGCATTAAGATTATAATTGGCAACAGCCTCTTCAGATGCAAGCAAAAGCATTGCCGCACCGTCATTTATGCCTGAGGAGTTTCCTGCTGTTATTGTTCCGTCTTTTAAAAAAGCGGGCTTAAGTTTTGCAAGATTCTCAATTGATGCGTCCTGCCGTGGCCTCTCATCGGTATCAAATACTATATTGCCTTTTTTATTCTCTATTATAACCGGTACAATCTCATCCTTAAATGAACCGTTTTCTATAGCTTTTAAAGCCTTGCTGTTGCTTTCAAAACTGAATAAGTCCTGCTGCTGCCTTGACACTCCATAGCGGGATGCCATCTCATCTGCAACCTGGCCCATGTGCTTATTACTGTACGGGCACCACAGCCCATCACTTATAATCCCGTCAGTAAGCTCTGCATTTCCGAGCTTTGCGCCCCATCTGGTAGCGGGTGAAAGATACGGGCTGTTTGACATGCTTTCAATTCCGCCTGCAATATATATTTGGCCAAAACCTGCCTGTATATACCTGAAGGCTATTTCAACTGCTTTCATTGCGGAACCGCATACTTTGTTTACTGTAAAACATGGTAGAGTTTCTGAAAGGCCTGCCAGCAGCGCGCACTGCCTTGCAGGATTTTGCCCTGTTCCTGCCTGGAGCACATTTCCTATTATTGCACCGCTTAAGCAATCATTTTCAAGATTGCATTTTTTAAGCATTTCAGAAATCAGTAATGAACCAAGCTTTGCAGCAGAAATATTTTTAAGGGTCCCGCCCATGTTTCCAATGGCAGTTCTTGATGCCCCTGCAATATAAACTTTTTTTGTGTAATTTTTCATTTTAAAACCTTGAATTCCCCAATTAAAAGCGATTGTGCCTTTTTAATATATAAACACTTTGGATTTAATTTATATATTAAAATATTTCCTATAATTTTTTTAAATAAAGTATTTCAATATAATTATCAAATTACATTATCAAGGTCCTCATGCGGCCTTGGTATTACATGTACGGCAAACAGCTCGCCAACCCTTTTTGCAGCCGCTGCTCCAGCATCAACTGCCGCTTTAACAGCAGCAACTTCGCCTTTTACGATAACCGTCATATATCCCCCGCCGATTCTTTCTTTCCTTAAAAGATGCACCTCTGCAGATTTTAACATCTGGTCGGCAGCTTCAATCATTGCAATAAGCCCTTTTGTTTCTATTAATCCTATTGCTTCCTGCATCAAATTCCTTTCTATTAAAGTTTTAGATTAAAATAATTGCTTTATAAATTTTAATATACAATCAATAAAAATACTGATTATTTGAAGAAACAATTATTTTTATACCAATAATACTGTTGACTGCTTAATAATATTTTAAAACGGCCATTGCGTAAATATTATTTTTTAAAAATGCAATTTTGATTTTTATTTTAACATATTAAAAATGTTTTCAAATAAGATTATCATGGACATTGGTATAACTATTATTAATTATTTTGGTTCAACAGGAAATATTTCAGTGCTTATATTTTTAATATTTTTTTAAATTGTTATATGCGAATTATTTTTATAAAATTATCTGTGTAAGTTTAATAAAAAAATAAGCTGAAAGGGCAAAAAAATGGATGTGAAACTTCTTTTCCAGCCTTCCTACACAATGGCCAATGTGAAGCTTTCTGCAAGCGAAGAAATAAGGGCCGAATCCGGGGCAATGGTTTCAATGAGCGGCGGCATTACTCTTGAAACCAAAATGCAGGGCGGACTTTTTAAGGCTCTCGGCAGATCTCTTCTTGGCGGTGAATCATTTTTTATGAATACCTTTAAAGCTGATGCCGGCGGAGGAGAGATAAACCTTGCGCCTGCTCTTCCGGGCGATATGTTTGTTGTTGAGCTTTCAAAGCCGATGCTTGTACAGTCTGGAAGCTACATTGCCTCAGAAAGCGGCGTTGAAATTGATACAAAGTTTGGCGGCGCAAAAACCTTTTTTGCATCTGAGGGACTTTTTCTATTAAAAGCCACCGGAACAGGCAAGCTTCTTCTTTCCAGTTTTGGCGCAATACATGAAATAATTCTTTCAGACGGTGAAAAATACACAGTTGATACAGGACATTTTGTTGCATTTGACGAAGGAGTTGGATTTAATGTAAGGCGAATCGGCGGAATGAAATCCACGCTTTTTAGCGGAGAGGGTCTTGTAGTTGATATTACTGGTCCCGGAAGAATACTTATACAGTCAAGATCGCAGGATTCATTCCTTGGCTGGCTTGTGCCGAAACTTCCAAAGAGCAATAAATGATTATTTGCTGCACAATAAAATATAATAGGTAAAAAATACAAAACTCAATATTTGGAGGGATAATGGAGCTGTTAAAGAGCCTGGGTTTTATAGCCGGGAGCTATCTTGTCGGAGCAATACCATTCTGCTATGTCCTCGGTAAATTGGTCAGCGGAAAAAAGCTCACTGAAATCGGGGATAAAAACCCAGGAGGCTGGAACCTTGTTTTCAATGTCTCAAAATTCTGGGGATTTGTAGGTATAATGCTTGACATGGCCAAAGGTTATTTTGCATATTTTTTGGCTTTTTTATTTACAGGTGACTGGTTTTTAGGGGCACTTGGCACTTATCATAACCAGCTCATTGCAATACTTGCAGGATGCGCCGCAGTTGCGGGCCATAATTATCCTCCATATATGAAATTTAAAGGCGGAAAAGGCATTGCAACATGGGGAGGTTTTGTAATAGCAGCTCACTATATTAGCCTTCCATTTGGGGCAATAGGCCATCTTTACGGACTTCTTATTGCCGCGGCAGGCCTGCTTGCCGGACTTCTTTTTGCAAGAAATATGATATGGTCCATTTCGCTTGGAATAATATTTTCAGGTATATCACTCTGGCTGTTTTCAGGCTCGGCAGTATTCCTGGCTTCAATAATTATTCTTCTTATTATAATGATACCCAGGCAGATTAACCGCAGCATAAGCCTGGGGCTTAATTTCAAGTTCAGGAAAGAAGCAACTCTGGGGGATTTGTTTAAACCTAAAATAAGGTAAAAGAAAATTTTATGTTATTTTATAATGCTGTAGCTGTCCTCAACAAGCTCGGCTTCATCTGAAGAAACAACATCATAAACCCTGCCTTTCCAGAGCACACCCTTTTTATATTTTGCCTGCAGATAGCTGTTAACTGCAATTACCAGCATATAGCAAACCGAAACAGGCATAAATAATATATCCAGCAGCCGTAGCCTGAGCCTCATTGCAAGCACAATCTTTATTGTAAATATTAGCAGTATCTGTACGATGTTTAAAAGTATAAGCAAACCGGACCAGTTTAAAAACAGTACTCCTAAAGGAAGCAGCACAAACGGCAAAAGGAATATTGCTGAAAAAGCAGTTAATGCTAAAACTTCCATAAAAATATTGTAATTAAAAGCCGCATAGACAAACTTTGAAAAACCCTGCATTACTTCCTTAAAGTTGCGGTACATCCTGCAGAACACATTATCGTTGCCATCAAAAATCATGAATTTAAAACCACATCTCTTAATCTGTTTTGAGAGATGAATATCTTCCAGCACTTCTGATTTTATTGACTGGTGGCCGCCCATTTTTTCATAAACATGGCGCCTGAACATGAAAAACTGCCCTATTCCCGTGCTGAAAAACCCGCCCCTTGCATACTTTACAAGCAATAGCGGCATGAAGGAAAGAATTGCAAAATTAATAAAAGGGACTGTCATTCTTTCATGGAATGTAACAGTTATCTGTTTGGGGTAAACTGAGATTGCATCAAGTTTTCCGGCAAGCAGGGCCGCCAGTGATTTGGAAACAGTATTTGACAAATGCACAGTATCAGCATCTGTAAATATGAAATAATCCCCTGCCGCATGGACGGAAAGCTGCTGGCATGCCCAGCATTTGCCCATCCAGCCTTTTTGCAAAGGTTCGCCGTTTACAAGCTTTATGCGGCTGTCTTTTTGGGCCATATGCCTTACTATCTCTGAAGTTTTATCAGTTGAATTATCATCAAGCACAATTATCTCAATATTCTTATAATCCTGCTTTAAAAAGGATGCCACGCATCTGTAAATATTTGCTTCCTCATTGCGCGCAGGTATGAGTACAGAAACAAGAGGGGGTTTTGATAATATGTTATCCGGAAGGCAAAATTTCTGTATATTGCAAAAAAGAAACATATTGATTATAAAATTAATCAGTATGAATCCTAAAATGGCAGTTATTATATAATGATAATACAGCATCTTTAGTTAACTGGATAAATATTTTTAAGCTTGCTGAAAAACTCTTAAGCTTTTTATAAATACTTTGCCAAATATTATTCTACATTTTATATCTAAGACGCTTATTTTTTCTTATAGTTTTAAAAAAATATAATAATTTATTAATAAGTGAATAGAAGCAGGAGGTTATTTTTTATTGCTGCTTGCTCTCAGCCCTGCTTAAGAAATCATCAAGATTGACCACAAACCTGCTGTGGGTTCCCTCGCCTATTTTTTCTACATCATCATAAGCCTCGATTCTAAATTTCAGTTTTGCCCCATCAACCTCAGTAAGCTCAGCTTTTGCAGTTACCGACATGCCTACAGGCGTTGCCGCTATATGCCTTATATCAACTCTGGTTCCCACAGATGCATATCCCTGGCAAAGCTTGCTGTCCACGCAATTAATTGCGGCAGCTTCCATTAGCCCTATCATTGCCGGAGTTGCAAAAACCCTGACTGTCCCGCTTCCATATTTTAATGCTGTATTTTCATCTGTGACTCTTGAAATTGCCTGGCCCTGAATGCCGGGCTTTAAATTAAATTCACTCATTTAGCCCCCAATTATATAATAGATTATTTTTAAATATTACAGCTTAATTCCCGCTTAATTATTATCCGGATAATTATAAATAATTTTTTGTGATGTTACACTTAAAAAGTTTTTAAATCCTGCAAAACACAAAAAACTATTCCCTGTGCAACAATCAAGGTGGCAATCTTCTATCATGCCTTAATCGAATAGAAAGTAATTACTGTAAATATAAAAAAATAATTGCTGGCACAGTTTTATTTCCAGCAATATTGATTATTTTTGAATTGGCATTATCATAAAACCATTTAACCGGATTTCATAACTTAGTAGGCATATAATTTGCCGTACGGGCGGTGTGAATGAGGGGAAAGCTTGACAAAGTTTTTTAACCTGCCTGAAATCATTTTTTCATAATCAGCTTTAAAAAAACTGCAGTAATTATTTATATATTGCTTGAGGACTTCAATATCATTTTTATCAGGTTCTGCCTTTTTTACTTCTTTTCCAATTTTATACTCATCCACATCCCCGCATATAAATATTTTTCCGCCATGCATGCCAGTTCCTGCAAAATCCCCTACAACAGAGCTTGAGGATGTTGAGTAAAATTTTTCAAAATAATATGTTTTTTCAAATTTCTTGCCGCCAGTGTCTTCAATATTTTTATCTTCACCTAAATCTTCAGGTCCGCTGCCGGCGCTGCCTTGTTGCCCGAGCACAATTATAAGGCCGCCTGCCATATATTCCCCAAGAAAATTTCCTGCCCTTCCGCCAATGACTATTACAGGAAATTTATCAAGATAGGATTTCATGTGGATCCCGCTTCTCCAGCCGACATTATCCCTGATATAAATTTCTCCGCCGCGCATTGAATACCCCGTAATATCTCCGCTGCTGCCATGGACTATTATTTTTCCGCTGTTCATAGTATTGGCCAACCCGTCCTGGGCATTTCCAAAAACCTCAATCTGCGGCCCGTCCATAAAAGCGGCCATATCATTTCCAGGCACACCGTATATTTTTATTTTAAAATTGCCTTTAATGCCATCACCGATATATCGCTGGCCTATTACATTTTTTAAAGAAATTGTAAGCGGGCCATCTTTTTCTTGCGGCTGCCCGTAAATTTTATTATTTACAGCCTGCAGGTTTTGGGATTTCGCTGCGTCTGCGTATTTTACAGGCGCCGCATTTTTAATTATTTCTTTTAATGCACTGTTCAGTATGCGGTAATGCATATCTTTTGCATCAATTTCATACTCCATATTTTTATGCATTTTAACCTCAGGCATCTTCATTTTTATAAATTTCCTTTCAATTAGCTTAAAGGCGCAAAAATAAAAAAAGGGGCTATTTCTTTTTATACCTCAATTCCTTCACCTACCACAAGATGTTTCCTGTAATCTGCAGGCAGCTGTATAAGGCCGAAATCTTCCTTTACAATATTTTCCCCTATTTCAGATACATCAACATTATTATTTATAAGCCCCCAGTAAATCCCGGCTCTTTCAATTGCGCCTATAAGTATTGCCCCGACTGCCCTGTTTTGCCTTACAACAATTTTACGGTATATTTTCCTGTCCGTATCATGTGATTTATATACTTTTAAATCTTTGTTTTTGTCATCATATTCAATGCTGCTCTGCCCAAGCGAAATCATGGGCATGCCAAGTATTTCAACAGAGTTCATTAAAAATCCCCCTGGATATGCAGTATCTATGCCTGACATATTACTGCCTGCAACTTCACCTTGCTTAACTGCTATTGGCCATATGGCCATGTTTTTGTCGCTGCCGGAAAGCACGTCATGGCTTTTTACAATATCCCCCGCAGCATATATATTGTCAATTGATGTTTTCATCCTGCTGTCAGTAATTATCCCGGCATCTGTTTTAATGCCGCTGTTTTTTAAATATCCTGTATCCGGCAAAACCCCGACAGCCAGTATAAGCAAATCAGACGGTATCTTTCTTCCATTGCTGAGCTTAAAAGAATTAATGCTGTTATTTTCTGTATATATTTCTTCAATTGTCTGGCCGCAGTATATGCTGCTGCCTGACTTCTTTATTGCCTCAATGAGTATGCCGGAAGCAGTTTCATCAAATGAAGCAGACAGCAGTTTATCAGAAAGCTCTACTATATTTATATTTAAATGCAGCCCAAGCAATGCTTCAGCAGCTTTTAAACCTATAAGGCCTCCTCCAAGTATAGATGCGGTTTTTATTGAATACTCATTGATATATTTTCTTATCATGATTGCATCATCAAGTGTTGTGAGGGTAAAAATTCCCTTTACGGAACTCATTGCCTCATCCAGGCTTAGGGTTTTACCTGTTTTATCGATAACCCTTATTTCTGGAATTATTGGCCTGCCTCCGCTTGCAATAAGAAGCTTATTATATAAATACTGGTTTCCCTGCTCTGTTATAGCTAAATTATCACTGCTCTTTATTGATACAACATTTTGGTTTGTTTTTAAATCTATATTGTTTTCTTCATAGAAATTGCTTTTTTTAAAATAAAGATTGCCGGGTTCAAGCCTTCCGGCAAGATAGTATGTTGTGAGAGGCTTTGAGTAATTACTGTATTTTTCCTTTGTCAGAACGGTAATTGGCGAATTTTTATCATTTTTCCTTATATTTTCTGCAGCAGAAAGCCCTGCAGCAGAATTGCCTATTATAAGGTAGTCTGTATTAAGAATGTTTTTATTTTTAACCATTTTTATATTCATTCCTTTCGCGCTTCCCGAAGCGCTGAACGCTTTCAAGATAAAGATACGGCCCTTTTTATATTTCCTTAATTTTTAGCGCCTCATTCGGGCAGTTCTTTACGCACACAGGCTCTTCTTCGTCAAAGCACAAATCACATTTTGAAGCAACTTTTTTTGATTTTATATCTCTTTTTATCACTCCGTAAGGGCATACCATTATACAGCTCCAGCAGCCGACGCATTTTTCTTCATCGCATATAACAACGCCTGTATTCTCGTTTTTTGCCATTGCCCCGGAAATGCATGCGCCTGTACACGGGGCATCCTCGCAATGCCTGCACTGTATTGCAAAAGAGTTGCTTCCTATTTCCTCGACAAGAACCCTTGCCAGGGTGCCGGGCTGGTCCTCCCTGAAAGCTTTAAGTATTTTTTTGCTTTTTGAATGTTTTACCTGGCAGTATATCTCACATAACCTGCATCCTATGCAGTACTGCTCATCTATAAAAATCTTTTTCAATTAGAGTCCGCCTTTACTAATAATCTTTTTGGACATTACAGTTTTCTTTACACTGCTACCATGCCTGCCCCGCGTGTTTTATTCCAAGTATTGAAAGTTCGATTTCGCTTAAATTAATTCCCCTTAAATGTTCCCTGTTTCCCCTTAAGCTTTCAATTGCATTTATTCCTGCCCCTCCAAGCATTTCCTTTATCTCATGTGACCATGCCCGCAAAAGCCCGGAAAGCCTTTTTGTCCCTATTGAAGGGTTAAGCCTTTTTGTAAGGTATGGATCCTGCGTTGCAATGCCCCAGTTGCATTTTCCTGTATAGCATTTCTGGCAAAGGTGGCAGCCAAGCGCAATAAGCGCTGCTGTCCCGATATATACAGCGTCTGCCCCAAGAGCAATTGCCTTAATAATGTCAGAGCTTGAGCGGATGCTTCCTGCAATAATGATTGCAGCTTTATGCCTTATTCCTTCCTCCCGCAGGCGGGTATCCACCGCTGCAAGAGCCAGTTCTATTGGTATTCCCACATTGTCCCTGATTGCCTGCGGAGCAGCTCCTGTACCTCCCCTGAATCCGTCTATTGCTACAAAATCTGCGCCTGCGCGCACTATGCCGCTTGCAATAGGGGCAATATTGTGGACTGCTGACACTTTAACGCCAACGGGCTTTAAATAATCCGTGGCTTCCTTAATGGCATAAATAAGCTGGGCCAAATCCTCTATTGAATATATATCATGATGCGGGGCGGGAGATATTGCATCTGAACCCTCCGGAATCATGCGCGTGCTGGAAATATCGGCGGTAACTTTTTCCCCGGGCAAATGCCCGCCTATGCCGGGTTTTGCCCCCTGCCCTATTTTAATCTCAACTGCAGCCGCGCTTCTTAAGTACTGCCTGTTTACGCCAAATCTTCCTGATGCAACTTGCACTATTGTGTTTTTTGCAAAATGCTGCAGGTCTTTATGCATTCCGCCCTCGCCTGTATTATAAAAGGTTCCAAATGAATATGCTGCAGACGCCAGCGATTTGCATGCATTAAGGCTTATTGAGCCATAAGACATCGCGCTAAAAAGTATTGGCGTTGAAAGCTCAAGATGGGGCCCGAGTTTTGATTTTAATTTAAATCCGCTGTCATTTTTTTCAATTTCAAGCTTTTCAGGTTTTGCGCCTATAAATGTTTTTATCTCCATTGGTTCACGGAGCGGGTCTATCGATGGATTTGTAACCTGCGCCGCATTAAAAAGGATATGGTCCCAGTATACAGTATGCGGTTTGTCTGAACCCATGCCTGTAAGAAGCACTCCTCCTGTTTCTGCCTGCTTATATATATTTTTTATGTGAGCTTGCTGCCAGTTGGAATTATCCTTAAATTCTGCAGCTTTTTTTCTTATGGTGATAGCTTCGGTGGGACAAAGTGATTCGCATCTGTGGCACCCTACACATTTGCTGGCCTCGCTAAGCACTGTTTTATCATCAGCATCATACTCGTGCGCATCATTTGAGCACTGCCTTACGCATACCTCACAGGATATGCATTTATTTAAATCCCTTTCAACAACAAATTCAGACTGGTTTAATTTTAATGGCATTTTTTAATCCTTTTTCTTCACGCGGCCTATAACAGGGATACCGCCTTGGGGCCGCCATACAATATCAGGCTGCGGGCAAACTTTTATTATTGCCGACTCCTCACTTGAAACATACAAATAGTCATTTTTTCTTGCTGCAACCATGGGGCGAAGTTTAATCCTGTCGTTTAATGCATACATGAAATCATTATGCCCGGCAATAATACTGAAAGGCCCGTTAATAAGCGCTCCTCCATACATTATCCTTAAAGTGCTTGCAAGCTCCCTGTCATCTTCAGGCATTTCCTCAATACGTTCCCAGAGGGGCGCTGCAAGTATCATGTTCAATAATTCAATATCCATATTTTTTTTCCTGGCAAGAAGGTCAAAAAGATATGTTATTACTTCAGTATCAGTAGAGAGGCTGCACTCATAACCCAGGCTTGCCACATATCTCTGGTTCCTTCCGTATGATGAAATTTCACCATTATGCACAATTGAGAAGTTAAGCAGCCCAAAAGGATGCGCGCCTCCCCACCAGCCAACGCTGTTTGTGGGAAACCTGCCATGGGAGGTCCACAAGTAACCTTTATATTCATCCAGCCTGAAATAATGGCCTATGTCCTCCGGAAATCCCACACCTTTAAATATACCCATATTTTTACCGCTCGAAATAATATATGCGCCGCTAACCCGGGCGTTCATTTTAAGCACAAAATCAACTATAAAATCATCCTCTGAAAAATTATCAACAGGGACGTTTCTCTCATACAGGCTGTAAATATCCTTGAGCTTTAAAAAATACCTGAAAATCATCGGGGGATTTTCTATGGCCGGGGATCTTTTTGTGGGCAGCTCCTCAAAATACAGGACTGCAAAACTTTTTTTAAGTATATCCTCCATCCTGTTTCGCGCATCACTATCGTCATAAAGTATATGAAATGCCCAGTCATTTTTATACTGGGGATATATGCCATATGCTGCAAACCCCCCGCCAAGCCCGTTTGAGCGGTCATGCATCATTTCAATACCGTCAATTATCGTCCTGCCGTCAAAACAGCTGCCGCTTTCATTTAAAACGCCAAATACGGCGCAGCCTGAAGGAACCCTGTAGCCTGGATAATCAGATTTTTTATTTTTTATTAAAGATATACTCATTTTTATTATATGTACTCTGCCAAATATTGCTGTAAAAATAAAAAAGCCCCAAAAGACGTATCTGTCTGTTGCGGCTTCATTACCACTTTACCTTGCATAAAATACAGCTTTGTAAAAATATGCTTAAAGTAATTAATAATATATTTACATTTTAAAAGTGTATGATAACTGTTTTTTCAAAAAAGTCAAATTTAAGTCAAATTTTTAAAGCCGGGCCAGGTAATAAACCCGGCTAAAAAGCATAAAATTAAAACTATATATTATTTACAGTAAAAATATTTTTAAATTTTTGCGCCAGACTGGTTAATCAGGAATATATTTTCTTCATGTCTTCAAGAGTAAGCGGCTCATAATCAGCTGCATGCCCTGCAGTACCGAAGTCTATCATCTTGCCTTTAACAACCTCATAAACTGCCTTCCTGGCTGCCCCAAAGTAAGTTCTCGGATCAAATTCAGCCGGATTTTCTGCAAAGAATTTTCTTATTGCCCCGGTCATTGCAAGCCTTCCATCTGTGTCTACATTTATCTTCTTTATTCCAAGCTTAATGGCTTCCTGTATTGCTGACATGGGGACGCCGACTGCATCCGGCATCTTACCGCCATAATTATTAACCAAATCTATAAGCTCCTTTGGAACTGATGATGAGCCATGCATGACAAGCGGTGTACCGGGTGCTTTCTCCCGCACCTGCTTTATTATTTCCATCTTTATCATATCTTTTGCCACTTCCGGATCAACCTTGAACTTATATGCGCCATGGCTTGTGCCGATTGCAAGAGCAAGGGCATCGACACCGGTAATTTTTATAAACTTCGCAGCTTCATCCGGGTCAGTCAGTTTAACTTTTCCCGAACCCACGCCATCTTCAATCCCGCCAAGTGTGCCCAGCTCGCCTTCCACTGTTACGCCAAGATTGTGCGCATAATCAACGACAGCTTTTGTAACTTCCACATTTTCATCAAATGTAGTGGGGGTTTTGCTGTCCTCTTTTAAAGAACCGTCAATCATAACTGAAGTAAAACCAAGCTCTATTGCAAGCTTGCAAGTATCAAGGCTGTTTCCGTGGTCAAGGTGCAGGGCAACAGGTATTTCCGGGTTGTCTTCTATGGCTGCAGCGACCATGTGCTTTATATAATACATATTTGTATATTTTAAAGCGCCACGGCTGGCCTGTACTATTACAGGCGACTGGGTTTCTTTGGCGGCCATCATAATCCCCTGTATCTGTTCCATATTATTGACATTGAAAGCCCCAACCCCATAGTTTTTTTTCATTGCTTCATCGAGAATCTGTTTCATTGGAACAAGCGGCATGATAAATCCTCCTGAAATAAAAAATAATAATAGTATCTGTTATAAAATATACTTGGCAGAATCACTTTAAAAAATCCCAAATAATAATACAACAGTAATCATATTAAAGAAATAAAAAATTAAATCTTCTTCATTGCGTTTGAAAGCACAATGGCATCTGCAACTTCCCTCATGGTTTTACGGTTATCCATTGCAAATTTCTGTATTTTCTTGAATGCTTCATCCTCAGAAATAGAAAGTTCCTTCATTATTACGCCCTTAGCTTTTTCCACTGATTTTCTTGTTTGTAGCTCTTCTTTTATAACCTGTGTCTCTACAACAAGCCTGTAATTCTCGATAACTATTGCAGCCTGGTCAGCAACAGTTGAAAGTATGCTTATTTCATAGTCAGTGAATTTGTGGGGCGATGAAGTATAAATATTTAAAGCGCCAATTACTTTGTTTTTCAGGTGCAGCGGCACAGAAAGCATGGAAACCAGCCCTTCTTTGACTGCAATGTCCTTGAATTTATAATTTTCACATTCCAGTATATTTTCTACAGCCAGGGGCTCATTCTCAAGCACGACTTTTCCCGCTATACCTTCCCCCACTTTTAATGGGTTTTTATTTATGTATTCCTTGCTTATGCTTTGTGTAGCTTTAATTGTCAGCTCCTGTTTTCCAGGATCCAGCAGCATCAGTGAGCATATTTTTGAGCCCAGGGTTTCAGCAGTAACATTTACAATGAGCTTTAAAATATCATCAAGGTACAAATCCGAAGTAATTGCTTCACTTATTTTAAGAAGGGCATTTACAATTTCCCTTGAGCTGCTGTCATTTCCAGCGCCAGCCGGCATTTATTTATCCTTTTTTTAAAATTAAATAAAAAGTTTCAAAGGTTATTATACAATATATAATTTTAAATTTGGATTATTGATTTTTATAAAAGCCGCACAAAAAAGCCGCAGGCAAAGCTTTACAAAAAACCCGGATAAAGTTAAAATTCATGATTGCTGACTGATAATTTAACTTCAGCCAGGATAAAATGTTGCTGTTACCGGCAGCAGGGTTTAAAATCACCCTTTTAGGCGCATTCGTCTAGTGGCCCAGGACATAGCCCTCTCACGGCTAAAACAGGGGTTCGAGTCCCCTATGCGCTACCAGTACATTTTGATAAAAAATCAAAAAGTAATTTCGAATTGTTTTCTAGATTTCTTAAGATTGTTTTTTGCCATTTTTTTGGTAGGGAATTAAATATATCTGAAATCTTTTTTTTCTGTGTTTTGTTGCCTAATAAAAATTCTCCGATTTCTTTAGCCGATGTTAAATCCCGTAGCTGCTTTTCCTTACTTGAGCGTCTTTCAAATATGATAAATTTATGGAGCACATACGCAGCAGGTTCAGGAACTACAACTGTCATATCCAGGTATTTAACTTTTATTGTATGAGATTGAAGAAGATTTAGAAATCTTAAGCCCTGGGCATTAATATGTAATTTTGGAATCCTGTATGGCTCGTTGCCTTTGCCCTTTCCAAGATCGGCAGTTAAAAATTCCAGCTCAAGTTCCGGATGAACATATTTAGTATAGCCAGTCATATAATTTTGAAGAGGTATGAAATCTAAATCTTCTAATATTTCCGGTATATTTATCTCTTTTTTCATCCTGGGAGGATTTGGAATTAAAAAATCAATATCTAAAGTCCTAAGAAGTGGTATCTCGGGAGCGTTGGAAAAATAATCTTTGTAGAAATAGTGGCACCAGCTTCCAATAAGAATAATATCTTGCAGAACGCCTGCATTATGAAGTGTATTTAATATTTTGAAAAACAGATTACTTTTTCTTTTCACTGGATATCTTTTCAAGTTTTAATACATCTCTTTTAACCTGGTTGAATAGCTTTTGAAGCTTTCTTCTTTCTTTTATGCTGCCTTCAAGCTTAGAGATTTCATCTTCATTTAATTTTCCTAAATATTTAAAAACATTTTTCTTATCATCTCTATAATTTAGATAATAATAAACATGCCCCTTTATTTTCTTTTTTATCAAGCTTCCTTTTTGATACTTCTTTAATTTATTCTCATAGTTTTTTTTAAGGTTAATTAACCTGTTTAACTCTTCTTTTAAAATACCATTTAAAACTTCCATAATTACCCGCTAATTTTACCAGACAATTTATTTTTTTTAATATGCTGTCTGGTAAATTCTTTAACGTGTTACCAGACAATTATTAATTTATTATTATATGTCTGGTAACTAATGTCAATATGGGAATAGGTATATTTGAATAGGTATGTCTATATTTTATTATATTTTATATTTTACTTTAATTCATAGTTTACAACTTATTTAAAATCTCAATTATTAAGTTGTCAACAAGTTGTAAACTATTCTGTGTATTATTGCCTGTCATTACTTAAGAATAACTCCCTGTATATTTTAATTTCTTAATAATTAGTTTGAAATATTGTAACTTGGGGGCTACCAGTTATTTATTCATAATATTTTAAAATTCTGTCTTTACTGTGATTACTCTGTTTACCTTTAAAATATATTTCAATAAATTCTATTTTTTGTTCTTCTGTAAAAAATGCATAGATTATCCTGATACCACTATTTGAGCCACTGCCTTTTAGAGATCTACAACGGAATTTTTTGACTTTAAAAATTTCAGTTTTTATACCAAGATCACTGATTGGAAAGACCCTTGATGGAAAACCCCTTGGGTGCTTATTTAAAAATTGCTTTAATAAATTCAAATCTTCTTTCAGGCTTGGATATTTCTTTAATAGTTTTTCAAAATCTTTTTTAAACTCCGAAAGACTATCAAACTCCATATACTAATACTCCCTGACTGAGTGCATATCTTTTCTGTAGAAAACAGCTTCATAATCAATAATCTCAAGGTCAGGAGTAATTTCATAGGGTATATCCTCATGTGAATAATCTTCGATTTGATTAGCGTTCATCGAGGATAACCTTTCAATCACATTATCAATAATTTCTTTATCTCTAGCAGTTAATAAGCTTATATCAGCCCTTACCAATGGAATGTATTTTATTTGCCTGTAATTATGATAATCAATACTCGTCTTTAAGATTTTTTTACTTTCCAGTAACTCTTTTTCTATTTCTTCAAAATGGCAGGGAGCCGGGCCATGCTCTATTTTTCTATATAATTCTCCTGTTAAGTACTCCTCATTTAACTCATAGTAATCAAAATCAATAAAGTACAATAATTTATATATAACAGTTTTTCCAACATTAATTTTTGAACCACATTTTTCTACTATGTAAAGTAAGATTTGCTTAAACTTTCCTTTATTAAATATAGGTTTTTCTTCTTTACTTTTTAAATTTAATTCTTTATCACATTTATTCTTGTAAAGTAGTTCCTCTATGGATAAATCAAACAATTTTGCAAATAATGCCAACTCATAACTGGAAACCTCCCTTTTGCCTGATTCAATTAAAGATATTGCAGACCTTGGTATATTCATATTTTCTGAAAGTTTTTCTTGAGAATACCCAAATTCTTCTCTATATTTTTTTATGAGTTCACCTAATTCTTTATTATTATTTATTTCTAGATTATGCATTTTACCTCCTAATACTTGAAATAATACAATATGTTAGAAATAAAGGCAAGTATTGTTAGAAAATAAAACAAAATAATTGTATAAAAATTGATATTATATTAATAAGAACTTCATAACATGCAGTGACGCATTCTGCTTATTTATTGCAGTTTTCAATTTAATATAGGTTTTAAGGCAGTATTTGTCCTATCTGGTTTTTGCTTATATTATCAGTAAACCCTTTTTTTCCTTGCAAGCTGTATTATAATGCCAAGAACTATCAAGGCCATGCCGGTTATAACTGTTATTATTATGCCAAGGGCAGGGGTGCTTGCATCAGAAAGCCTTTTTAAAAGAATTCCAAGAAGCGACCATACAACAACAAGGCAATAGAACATATCATTTCTTGTAAATATCACAAGCAGCGCAATTATTATTCCCACAGCAATTACAAGAACTGCCCAGAACTGCTCACTTAAATTAAATCCGTTCCAGCCAATGTCTACAAGCAGGGCAGTGACATTTGCAATTGTTGCAATTGTAATCCAGCCCATGTATACACTGAAGGCAAGATGCGCAAGCCCTTTTTCAGCTCCGCCTGCATCAGATTTTCCTATTCTTAACCTCAGATATATTGACAGCAGCATTATAAAAAGAAGTACCATAAATATAAGGGAGAGCCACAAAATTTCATAATGCCAGGCAAAAATCCAGCCAATATTAAATAGTGAAGAAAGAAAAAACAGTATGCCGATTTTTTCCAATATGCCTACGCCGCCCGATCTTTTGCTAAAGGCAATTACCAGCTGGTATATAATATAAATACCAAGCAATAAATAAATAATGCCCCATATTGAAAAGGTTATACCTGCAGGTACAAATAAGTTCGGGTACTGGTCAGAAAGCTGGCCTGTTGTTTTATTATTTATTGGTAGTATTGTTGCAAGAGCATTTACTGCCACTGTTGCTATAAAAGCAATTAGGTTTAACAGGGACAAAAATATTTTCGCCTGCCTGGAGTATGCGCCATTACTCATTTTTCTTCTCCTTTTTTATAATGTTTTGCATTTGTCTGCAATTTATATAATATTCTACATTTTTTTATAAATTATAGATAAATATACCAGAAATTTTTATTAACAGGTAATCAAATATCAAAAAACCTGTTCCTGCATTTAAATTCTTAAGCTAAAAAAGCTTATAACTGTGGTTTAACCGGCATAATTAATATTAATTTTTAATAACATTTTTAATGCCATCTTTTTCACTTCGCTCAAGTCATATAAAGGCATGAAATAGGAAAAAATATAAAACCCCTTTTTATATATAATGATAGTATTTATAATTAATAAATATATATATATTTTTATAAAAAATAAATTAATAAATATATTGATTTTAATATAATATTAATATATAATTTAGAGACTATGATTAAAAGAATTAAAATATTTAAAGATTATTTTACCGGGCAAAAAGGCGCTTCTGCCACTGAATACGGGGTAATTATTGCAGGGGTGGCAATTGCACTTATCTTTGTTTTCTTTACAGTCACAGGAGCTTTTAACAGGGGATTTGAAGTAATTGTAAATACTCTTAATAATGCAGTAAACAGGTAGCTGCTGTATCATACTGATAAATCCCAGTTATTTTCAGGCTGCCTGCATTTATTACTTAATAATATATTTTACATATTTGCAGCAACACTAAAGATTTAATAAAACCTGTAAAATGACCTTATCCTGCTGTGGGCACCTTCCTGTAAATCATATGAAGTATTATGCCTTTTACAATTATTATTATAAAAAACCCTATTGTAAGCATAAATATTAAAAACGTTGCCTGCTGCCATTTCCACTCATTTCCCCACACAAGAAACCTGTATCCATAACTCCATAAATACAGAAATGGGGGAAGGACAATAACTGCAAAAAGAGAAGAAACGACATTCTGGTTCACTTTATGTTTTTTCTTTAAAGTATATTTATAAGTGAAACCTATGCAGAGAGCGGCTGCAAGCACTATAGAAAACTGCAGCGGCATAAGCACAACTGATATGCCCATTGCCGTGGCTATGCCGCCGCCTCCCCTGAACCTGTAGAAAACCGGCCAGTTATGGCCGGCTAGTACTGCAAGGCTTGCAATGACAATTGTCAGCATATCAAGACCGATCAAAATACCTATTCCGGGAACAAGCGCGCCTTTGCCGCAGTCAAAAATAAATGTGGGCAATGCAGCCTTAAAACCGTACTGCCTGCCTGCCCCGGCAGTTCCTGGCCTGTCAATTTTACCAAACCCATCTTTTTTTAATATCCTGGCAATAACATATCCAAAAACCACAGAGCCAAGAAGATAACTTGCAATTATATAAAAAATCCTGAAATAGATGCTTTCAACCATTACCGCCCCTCAGATATTATTTAAAATTTTTTTTATTATAACAGAATAAGAATTATAAAATCAGGTTTTTAATAAATTTTTAATATACATATTAAAACATTAGTAATATATAAGCGTCTATTTAGTCAATAAATATTTATCATTTAAAATTAAATATGTGTATACTTAAAAATTAAAAAAATATTATTGAAAGGAATAAATAATGGAAGATTTCTGGCTGCCGGTAAAAGACTTTATTTTCCTCTCTGTTTTCCTGCTTATTGCTATCATACTTAAAAATAAAATTGGTTTTTTCAAAAAATTCCTGGTGCCAACTGCAATAATTGGCGGATTTATCGGCCTGATATACAGGTCCATACTCGAGTTTACAACAGGCGCGCAAGATCTTGCCGTACTTAAACTGAATCCTGATTTGCTGGGCAAACTCGTTTACCACCTTATGGCTATAGGGTTTATTTCACTGGCTTTAAAAGAGCGATCAGCAACCTTAAAACATAATAAAAAAGACAATGTAAATACGGGTCTTGCAATTACCAGCGCATATCTTATCCAGGGTATTTTTGGATTTGCAATATCACTTCTTCTTGCATATACAATCCTTCCCAATCTTTTTCCCCCGTTCGGGCTCCTTCTGCCCCTTGGATTTGCCCAGGGCCCGGGACAGGCATATTCTATAGGCACAAGCTGGGAAGCACTTGGATTTATAAATGGAGGAAATATTGGGCTTTCAATTGCAACTATAGGATATCTTTGGGCCATATTTTTTGGAATACCTCTTCTTAATTTCCTTGTACGCAGGAAAGAAAGGCTCGGGCTCGTGGGCCTTGAGAAAGATTATAAAGAAACTCATGCGCCAGGCAATAATCTTGAAGAAAAACATACTGAAAATATTCCAAGAAAAATATTTATTGACAGTCTTTCAGTGCAGATAGTGCTTATTGGAATCGTTTATGTTATCACGTATTTTGTTCTTAAGGGAATCACACTTGCTTTAAGCCCGCTCGGCAATTACGGCGATACTGTTTCACAGCTTCTGTGGGGCTTTCACTTTGTTATCGGCACAATGATAGCAATACTTGTAAGAATTATACTTAATGCCCTTAAGCGTAAAAACTTTCTTCATATAAATTACCCTGATAATTATACCCTGCAGAGAATTTCTTCAGCTTCATTTGATTATATGATTGTTGCAGCAATTGCAGCAATATCCGTTGTTACCTTTAAAGAAAACTGGATAGCAATACTTATAGTAACAACAGCAGGAGGCATTATTACCACATTGTATGCAGTTCTTCTATGCAGGAGGATATTTAAAAGTTATGTAATAGAGCATATCGTCTCCCTTTACGGCACCTGGACAGGTACAATTTCAACAGGAGTTGCGCTTTTGCGTGAAGTTGACCCCGAGTCAAAATCAAATGCTGCTGAAAATCTGGTTCTTGGCAGCGCTGTGGCGCTTCCGCTGGGGGTGCCGCTGATGTTTATCCTTGGGCTTGCAATAAACGGCTACAGGGTAAACAATCCCATGCTTTACCTTTATACACTGATTATATTTATAGCATTTTTTACAGTACTTTTACTTATTATGATTATAAAAAGAAAAAGGAACGAAAAAAGCGCAGCCTGATTTATTTTAAAAATCTTTTATGAATAGTACTGGTCTTAGAAAACGGTATTTTGGTCACTTAACTTAACCATTATATTGAATTTTTTAACTTGCCTCCACACAAAAACAAAGGTTATAAGTATAGAGAAGAAATTTGATACAGGCACAGCCATCCATATGCCGCTCAGTTCAAAAAAAAGCGGAAGCACTATAATTGCGGGTATAAGCAAAAGAAGCTGTCGCGAAAGTATTATAATAAGCGAAGGAACAGTTTTGCCTATAGCCTGGAAAAAACTTCCGCCCAGTATCTGAAACCCTATAAAAGGCAGGAAAATTACTATAATCCTGATGGGGGTAATACCCATCTGCAGAAGCATTTCGTTATCTGTAAATATTCCAAGAATCTGTCTTGGAGCAAACATTAAAAGAACAAATCCCGTGCCTGCAATTACAATTGTCCATATTACTGCCTCTTTTAAAACAGTTTTTATCCTGTCGTATTGCCTGGCTCCATAATTAAAACTTACAAGTGTTGAAAAGCCCTGGGCAATGCCAATTATGGGCATTTCAATCAAATTTAAAACCCTCAGCCCAATTCCCATTATGGCTATGTACATATTATTGCCATAATGAAGTATGCTCCTGTTAAAAATTAAAAACACCACACTTCCCACAACCTGGAGGGCAAAGGAAGGAAATCCGACAGCAATAATCTCTTTTGATAGATCCGGGTAAAGCCTGAATAATTTCAATTTAAAATGGTAAATGCTTTTTGAGGATTTAAAAAAACTAATAATATACGCAGCGCTCATAAACTGGCTTATTATAGTAGCAATAGCAGCTCCCCTTACGCCCATGCCAAAACCAAAAATAAATACAGGGTCAAGTATAATATTGCAGACAGCCCCAATAAGCATGGCATACATGGCAGCCCTTGGCTTGCCCTCTGCCCTTATAAGATTATTTGAACTGATGGCAAAAGAAAAAGAAATAAAGCCTATAAGTATTATTGACATATAATCTTTTGCCAGTTTCAGGGTTTCGGTTGAGGCGCCAAAAAAATAAAGTATTTTATCTATGAATATATATGCAAGAACCATAAGAACTGAGCTCAAAACCAAATTAAGAAGTATGCCTGTGCCGGCAGTCTTTAATGCCTTTTCTGAGTTGCCGGCCCCTAAAGACCTTGATATGACGGATGCCGAGCCTATTCCAACCATAATGCCGACTGCCATAATTATAAGCTGTATGGGCAGTACTATTGTAAGGGCAGTAATTCCCAGGGGTCCAACTCCCCTTCCAACAAACAGCGTATCTACAATGTTGTATAGCGCGCTTACAAGCATTCCAATTATCGCAGGGCTTGAAAACCTGAAAAGCAGGCTCCTCAGATTGCCGTTTAAGATTTGCTGTCTTTGTTCTTCCATTTAAATTTTTTAACAAAAATAGAGATTAAAATAATTCAGTTTCCGATAGAGGCAAGACCTCTTTGCCGGAAACTGAATACTGGTGTTTAAAATAATATATTTATTTAGAAATGAAACAGTTTGCCGGAGAGGTCCGCCACAAGCACCGCTGTTTCTATTGCCACAACACTTATAAGCTTTATCAGTATATTCATTGAGGGCCCTGCAGTATCCTTTAAAGGATCCCCTACAGTATCGCCAACAACTGATGCTGCATGCTCCGGGGTCCCGCTTTTGCCTTCTTCCTCGATTTTTTTCTTTGCATTATCAAGCGCCCCGCCGGCATTTGCCATGTATATGCCCTGGGCAAAGCCTGAAAGCAGGGTTCCGACTATAAGCGCAACAACACCACCCGGGCCAAGAAGAATACCTGTTACTACCGGTATTGTAAAAACAAGTATGCCCGGCAGTATTATACCTCTCTGGGCTGAGCGCGTAACTATTGAAATAAATGTTTTCGGGTCACCCTGGGACTTGCCTGCAAGTATGCCTTTTATCTGTTTTCTTGCCTCTACAACAACTTTATTGGCTGCATTTCCCACTGCCTTAATAAGCATTGAAGTAAACATAAACGGCAATATAATTCCAATAAATAAGCCCACCAGGATTTTAGGGTCTTTAATGAAATCAAGGATGACTGCTGATGTTAAAAGTTCAATTTTTGAGAAATATGCCTGTCCAAGAGCAAGCGCCGTAATTGCCGCGCTGCCGATTAAAAGGCCCTTTCCTATGGCTGCAGTTGTATTTCCAACAGCATCAAGCTTATCGGTGATCTTTCTTACGCCTGCCGGCTGCTCAGACATTTCAGCTATGCCCCCTGCATTGTCTGCAATAGGTCCGTAAACATCAATAGTTATTACAAATGCAGAAGTGCTAAGCATGGCTACTGCTGCAATAGCAACTCCGTACAGCCCTACCTGGAAATTTGTGCTTCCACCGGATATGTAGAAAGAAAAAAGCATTACAGCAATGACTGTAAGCGCAGGCAGTATCGTGCTTTCCATTCCATATGCAAGCCCGTTAACCACAAGAGTGGCGGGCCCTGATTTTGCGCTTTCTGAAATGCTTCTTGTTGGCCTGTATCTTGCATCAGTATAAAGCAGCGTAAAGAGCCCTATTAAAAAACCTGCGGCCAGCCCTCCAAGGCAGCAATAATAAAGGAAATTATAACTTGCGCCTATTACATACCTTATAATAAAAAATGCCAGGGCCATTATAATGACAACTGTTATCAAAAGGCCTGAAAGTGTTGTTCCTGTAAGCATCGAGACAGTTGCATTTGCCTTATATCTTGCAATTACCAGTTTCATTATAAGGATTGCAATTATTGAAGCCAGTGCCCCTGCAGCTGCTATTACCATGGGCAGCAATAAACTGTTTAACATAACAGGAAGGCCCTTAAAAGCAACAAAACCTAGAAATTGCGCAGCTATTATTGCCCCCACCCAGGATTCCAGGGCATCCGCTTTCATACCCCCGACATCGCCTACATTATCGCCTACATTATCAGCTATTGTTGCAGGGTTTCTCGGGTCGTCTTCTTTAAGCCCTGATTCAACTTTTCCAACGTAATCAGCGCCCATATCCGCAGCTTTTGTAAATATCCCGCCGCCGGTCCTCATAAAAAAGGCTGCAAAAGAAGTTCCTATTGTAAACGTGATAAGTATGGTTACAATTCTCTGCATGTCTGCTATCTGGTCAAGACCGCCCCGTCCATACCACCAGTAAAGGATGTTAAACCACAATGCCGTGTGCAAAAGCGCAACTGTTCCCAGCATCATGCCTGACGAAGATGCAGCAGTAAAAGCAACATTCATAGCTTCGCCAAGCCCCTTTTCCCTGGCTGCATGAGTTACCCTGGAATTTGATGTTGTAGATATCCATAAGCCAAGGTATCCGATGAGCAGGCTAAATATCATGCCTGTAGCAAAAGCGGGTATTGACTCAATATAGAGAAAACCAAAATATACCATAACACCAAGCAATGCAGTTATAACAAAAAAGAAAATAACTATGACTTTAAGCTGCTGCATAAAATATGCCTTGCTGCCTATAAAAATCGCATGCGAGATTTCTGCCATTTTCCCGGAGCCGCGGCTTTTCTTACTTACAAGCAACGCAAAAACAATAGCCATAATAAGGGAAAGTGCAGCGCCTATAAAAGGGATGATTCTTATCAAAAGTAATTTTGTCATTAAGTGCCCTCTTTTTTTTATTGCTGATACTATGCTTAGATTAAATAACCAAACTTTTCAAAAATACTATATAGATACAAAAGTTTTCCTCTTATAAAAATCATAAGATTATAACAAAAAAGAACTGATAAATATATAGTTAAATCTTCTTTCACGTGTTGATTTGAATTGGAATATTTATAAATGCTTTTGCCGGTATTTTAAATATTTAAAAAACTATTTTTGCTGCAGGATAAGCGCGCTATATAAAATATAAATATATTATTTAACCGTTTTTTTTCTTTTGCCCTTATTGTTAAGAATTAATTTACTGAAGACCTCTACAGTGTCCTTTATGCTGTTATTCCAGGAAAAAACTTCCTCTACCCTTTTTTTATTTTTCCCGCCCAGCATTCTTGTCTGCTCAGGATTATCTATTGCCCAAAGGATTTTTTCTGCAAGATTTAGGGCACTGTCGCCCTGCGCATAAATTCCCCCGTCTTCAAGAAACCGCCGGTTATTCTTTGAATCAAAGCACACAACAGCAAGACCGGCTCCCATATAATTAATGACTTTTCCACTTGCCTCGCCTGCCTTGTCAACCTTAGGCTCAACTGCTACATCGCTTATTTGCAGGTAATCAGGAAGATCAAAATAATCCACCATCCCGCTCATATATACATTTTTTTCAACTCCCAGCCCCCTTATCCTTTTTTGGGTTTCTTCCACAGGGTACCCGACTATAAGAAAATGAATATCTTTTCTTTTTTTTAGCACCATCGGTATTGCATCAACCAGGTTCCATATTCCTTTGGCTTCAAGAAGCGCCCCGGTAAAAATTACAAGCGGACAGTTTTGCGGAATGCCAAGTTCTTTCCTGAATCCTTTCTTGGCGGGCCTGTTGAAAAAATCAGTATGCACGCCATCAATAACAACTTTAACTTTTTCAGGGTTTATCTTAAACCTGTTTTTAATTATATCCCCGTTTGATACTGAGCTGCAGATAAAGAAATCCGGCATCCTGCAAATAAATTTTTCAAAATTATGGAAAAACCATTTAACAGCGCCGCCTTTTAACCAGTTAAACGTACCAAGCTCAGAAGTAAGGCTTCCCTGCACGTCAAATACAAGCGGCACTTTACCAAAAGATATAAGATATTTTACAAGCCCCCCGACAAATGCGCCTTCGTGAAGATGGCCGTATATAATATCAGGTTTTTCCTTAAGATATACTGAAGCTGCCTTAAAAAAAAGAAGTATGTCAATATAGAATTTATGCCAGGAGGGCCCTGCTTCAAGCTTTTTATACCACGGAATATTTATAATCCTTCTTATATCAAGGCCTTCAAGATCCCTGCCGTTATGGTATGTACATATAATATTATAATGATTGTAATTCTTAAGTGCAGCCATTTCACCAAGAATCCGCATATGGCAGCCTCTATCTGCAAAAAATGGCGTTGGCACAATGTTTAAGACTTTAATAGTTTTTAATTTTTCTCCAGGCATTAAAATGCTTTCCTTCAATATTTAATTGTATAAAAATATTACTTATATATTTTATGGATTTGATTTAATTTACTATGCATTATAACATGAATATTTTTAAAGAATAAACTGTAAAAAATTATCCCCGAAGGTTATAATTAACAAATAATAATATGCTATTAATATGGATTTATGACTGATTTTACAATCAGCTAATAATTCTTCATATTTATAAAGAAAGGAATTTTTATGGGCATTTTTGGAATTCTACTTTTTTTGGCCGGTATTGTCATGCTGGTTATCAGTATCGTCAGCGCGCTTCCTGTAATTTTTATTATTAGTATTGTGTTTATAGCTGTTGGCTTTCTTTTCTTTTTGTTTGCCGGTTTTCGCACAGTAAGGCCCACCCAGAAGGGAATTGTTGAAAGATTCGGCAAATATATGAGGACAAGGGATGCCGGGCTTACATGGATAATTCCCATGGTTGAAAAAATGTACAGGGTAAATATTACTGAACAGATGGTTGACATACCTCCTCAGATGGTTATAACCCAGGACAAACTTAATGCTTCAGTTGATGCTGTTGTTTACTACAAGATAAAAGATGTAAAAGCAAGCATATACAATGTTGATGATCACAGGGCGCAGCTTACAAGCCTTGCAAGAACAACTTTAAGGGCTGTTATCGGGAATATGACCCTTACAGATGCAAATGAAAAACGGGCATCTATAAATGAAAAAGTTGAAATAGTGCTTGATAAAGAAACTGCAAGTTACGGAGTTGAGGTGCTGAGATGCGAAATTCAGAAAATAGAGCCGCCTGCAGATGTACAGGCATCTATGAATAATGTTGTAAAGGCTGAGCAGGAAAAAATTGCAGCAAGGGATTATGCAACCGCCACGGAAACAAGGGCAGACGGCGAAAAAAGGGCTGAGATCAAAAAGGCTGAAGGTGTAAAACAGGGCCTGATTCTTTCCGCTGAAGGACAGGGAGAAGGCATAAAAATTGTAGCAAATGCTGAAGCTGACAGGATAAAAATAGTAAATGAAGCTGCAGACAAGTACTTTATCGGCAATGCGCAGGTTTTAAGAAAACTTGAAACTGTTGAAGCATCCCTTAAGGAAAATGTGAAGTTTATAATTGATTCTGATAAAGTTGCAACCATAGTAACTGACGCTGCAGGGGTTTCGCCTATTCCTGTGGAGAAAAAGCAGGGCTCTTCTGCAAAACAGTAAATGGGTTTAAAGCTAAAAAAAATTTAATTTATATTTGAATTCTTTGTGTTAAGTTTTTACAGTTGTGGCCAGACATAGAATTGTGACGATATAAGTTTTAAATTATCATATTTTTAAGAATTACCGGAATTTAAAAACAGGCTTTTTGGCCTGTTTTTAATTTGATTCCTGATTTTCTATTTATTGCGCCTTACTTTTCTTTTTGCTGCAAAATAAAAATAATTATCCACCACAAGATACATAAATATAGCCAGGCATATGACAAAAGCTGTCGGCCTTAATACATATAACAGGTCGCTGATAAATAAATCTAACATCTTATTTCATTCCTTTTATTCAAATATAATTATCAAAATACTTTTATAATTATATTTGTATTTTATTATTGTTTTTAATTTATAAAATTATTATATTACTTTACTAATATTAAAGTCAATAAAATATTTATATAATTATTATACATATATAATATTATTTATATCTTTTTATTAGTTTTTACAGCTATCTGGAGTTTGCAAATAATTTAAAATAAATTTAATCCTTATAAGAATAGACTATTTCCTGCAGCTGTATTGTCACATCATACTACTGAATATATCTTATGCAGCTTATAGATAGAATGTATAAAAGCTAGAATCTGCAAAACAGCGGGCCTGCCTTGTTAATAATATAAAGGAACCTTTTTTATGGCGCTGTATTTATTAAAAAGGATAAGCCTGAAAGAAATAAAGCAGGGAGCCATGCTTTTTTATACTGTTTTGTATACTTAACTGAGAAAAAAGAATGTTTGTAAATTTGAAGACAAAAAAATTAGAGCTGGCCTGTAAGCCGAGTCCTGTTCTGATGGCCGGCAAATAAATTACCGGATACCAGCGGCAGTCATCCATCTGGGATAAATATTGCTATTTATCTCAAGCGGCCTTACCCGGAAGAAGAGCGGGCAACTCCATTTCTTCCCTATTTGGCCTTGCTTCGGGTGCGGTTTTCAAGGCCAGCCTGTTGCCAGGCTGCCGGTGAGCTCTTAACTCGCCATTTCACCCTTACCTGCCTGTAAAATAATTATATATTAAAGACAGGCGGTATATTTTCTGCTGCACTTTCGCTGAAGGCGCATTTACATAAGCCTCCGCCGGGTGTTACCCGGCACCCTGCCCTGTAAAGCTCGGACTTTCCTCCCGGGCTTACCTTTAAAAGCAAAATCGCAGATAAAAGTATATACCCGGGCGACTGCCCGGCCAACTCTTAATAATATGATATATGTAATTTTTAAAAAATCAAGCCGGAAGGAAATATCCAGACATGTCTATCCCTTCCCTGCAAAATAGCGCTTAGCAATACACAATCATTATTTTTGCGCAGTTTAAAAACATAGAAAAGTATGATAAAAGAAAGGTTTGCCTGATTCTGATTTTAAAACCTAAGACTTATCTTCAATTGTACCGAATTTAATATTATTGCCGTTTAAAAGAGTCTTATTTCCCCCAATGCCGTAAATTTCCCTGTCAAGAGCAATATTTACAAGCCTGTCTGCAGCACTGTTCTGTTCCCGCGGAATAAGCCTCAAATCCACAATCTCATAATCCTTAAGCCTTTTTACAATCTTTTTATAGATCTCAAAGAGGTTTTCATCCTTTATTTTCCAGATTCTTTTCAGCTGATTGTGAACAAGCTTGCTGTCGGTATTTATTATAATGCGCCTTACATTATAATTATTTTTATATTTCTTTATAACATCAAGCACTTTTTCAAGTGACCTGTATTCTGCAACATTATTAGTACATTGGCCTACATACTCTGCAATTTCCTCAATTATATTATCATTTTTATCATAAACAACTGCGCCCACTGCAGACGGCCCGGGATTTCCTCTTGAGCCGCCGTCAAAATATATTTTTAAATATTCAAAATTAAGATCCGCCAAAATGACTTCCCCATCAGTAAGATTCATATATTTTTAATGCTTCTTCAATTTTGTCACTGTTTATTACAAGCATTCTTGAACACATTGGGCATTTATGTATTTTCTGCCCGTCTTTTATATTCTGCAATTCCCCTGCAGAAATCTGCACACTGCAGGCCTGGCAGAAATTATTCTTCATAATTGAAACTGCAATTCCGTCTTTTCTTTTTCTGAGCTCATCATATTTTTTCAGTATTTCTGCAGGTATTTTCTTTATTACATCCAGCCTTATATTTTTAAGCTCTGATATTACTTTTTCAATCTCTTTAACGTTTGCTTCGATATGGCGGTTTAATTCTTCAAATTCCTTTTCAATAAGGTTTTTTTTCTCTGTAAGCTCTAAAAAAGCTGGGCGCTTTTCATCTATTTCTATCATCAGTTTTAATTCCCTGTCTTCCAGGTTTTCGTTTGACTGTTTTAACTGCTTTATTTCTTCCTGGTAATTCATAAGCTCCTTGGCGCTTGTAATTGTTCCACTGAATAATTTTTCATCTATTCTTTTAATCTTATCTTCCTGCATTTTTATAGTATCTGCAGCCTTCTTTCTGTCATGTTCAAGGGCTTCAAGCCCACTTCCAGAAATACTGCAGCTTTCCTTAACATTTTCATATTCATTTTTTAGCTTAAGAAGCTGCTCGTTTTTTTTAATCCTGTTGATTTCAAAAGCCTTTTTATAAATGATTTTCTCAATAGCCTGGAGTTCCACAAGTTTTGTAATATCAAAATTTTTTTCAGTCAATACAGTACCTCCACCTGGTATATCCGGTTTTGCTTTTAAATATTTCCAAATCTTTGTAGTCTTTTAAACTGTTGCTGAGAATATCATGCATAAGCCTGATTGCAAATTTTTCACTTTCACCATGGCCAAGTTCAATAAGCACTTTTCCGCATTCCACAATTTCGGTAACCCTGCTGTATTTAAGTTCACCAACTATGATAACATCACAGTCCAGTTCCCCAACCGAGAGCCTGTCTGTAAAAGAATTTGCGCTTCCATTTATAAATGCTGCCCTTTTTACAGGAAAATTATCAATATCAATGTCTTGCGGGCATGCAAGCCTTATGCATTCAAGTTCAAGATTTTTCTTAATGCCCTCTATAAAACCAGGCAGCATTTGCGCAGGTTCGACACTTCCATTACATGCAAGCCCAAAAGTATCAGGCATGTTTTCAAGTTTAAATATATCGTAAGCAGGTTCTTCATACGGATGCGCCTTTATTACCGACATGGTCAGTTTATCAAGATTTTTCTCCTCAACAATGCATTCTATTTTTATTTCATCAACAAAATTTACAGCACCCATTTTACCTGAATAAGGATTTGCATTTTTAAGGGGCATAAAAGTGCCCATGCCTTTTGTATTGAAGCTGCAGCTGCTGTAATTTGCATAGTTTCCGCCTCCGTTTTCAAAAATTGTATTTCTAACGCCATCTTCTGCTTCAGGGGGGACAAAAACAGAAAACTTATACCACTTCTGCCCGGCTTTCTCCAGGAGCTTTATGTCTTTAAGGCCGATTATCCTGGCAATACTATCGTTTAAGCCCCCGTGCATGGCATCAAAATTTGTATGTGCAATATAAGCTGCAATGTTATTTTCAATAAGCTTAAACAACATGCTGCCTTTTATATCACTGCTTAATATATTCTTTATAGGATTAAATATAAGGGGATGGTGCGCTATTATAAGGTCTGCTGAACCTGATAAAGCTTCATTTATTACGCTGCTGTTTATATCAAGAGTTACCAGGACTTTGCTTATATTATTTTCCGGCCTGCCGATCTGCAGGCCCACAGGATCACCTGGCAGCGCGATATCTCTGTTAAATACTTTATCCAGAATGGCTGCAAGCTCATTAAGTAACATAGGCAAACATAAAATCTAATTGCAAAATAAAAAGAACATAATAAAAGAATATAATAATATAAAATTAAAAATAATGGTATAAGAATAAGAGTTAGGTGTGTTTCTTGCAGGTCCTGGAGTACTATTCTGGGGTATTTCCAGGCTGCAGAAGGCGGATTTAAAAAAAGAAGAAACAGAAGGAAGAGAAAAAACAGGGTGGTATTTAAAGGCATGGCACTCACAGGAGGGACAGTAAAACTGTTCCCTCCTGTTTTTAATAATTATTTAAACAATCTGTATTTTTTTCCCCTTTGTATCTCCTTTAAAATCTTCCACTGCATGTTCCCATGCTTCCAGCCCTATATCATCATTATAATAAAGGGGCGATTCATTTAAATGCGCCAGGGCAATTTTGCCTGTTATTAAAAGGTCATCATTGGTTACATTCGTATGAGAGTCAACTGTTCCATGCTCCAGTTCAATGTTTATACCTTCAAGGTATTCTTCAGGTGTAAACCCAGCTTTAGCAAAATCTATTCCCAGCTGACTGGCAACTTCCTTTGCTTCATCCAGTGTAAATTTTCTCATCTTCTTTTCTCCTTTTCTTACTTATCAATTGATAATTTTACATATTTAATTCACTTTAAGTACCATAACCGCCCTAAGTGCCTGCCGCCTGCCAGTACTAAAATGCATAGGTTACAAAAACAATCTCTGCCCGCACTGCCACTACATTTCAAGATCAAAACGGTCAGCATTCATTACTTTGTTCCAGGCTTTTACAAAATCCTGGACAAATTTCTGTTTTGCATCATCGCTTGCATAAACCTCTGCTATTGCCCTGAGCTCGGAATTTGAACCAAAAACCAAATCTACCCGGGAAGCGGTCCACTTTAGCTTTCCTGTTTCAGAGTCTCTTCCTTCAAAAATATCCCCTTCACCGGAAACTGCTTTCCAAATTGTGCCCATATCCAGCAAATTTATAAAGAAATCGTTAGTAAGGCTTTCAGGATTTTTTGTAAATACGCCATTCTGTGAGTTATTGTAATTGGCATTTAAAACCCGCATACCGCCAATAAGCACTGCCATCTCAGGGGCTGTAAGCGCCAAAAGTTGTGCCTTATCTACAAGCATTTCTTCAGCAGGCACAGCATATCTGGCTTTGCTATAGTTACGGAAACCATCTGCTTTTGGCTCAAGCACTGAAAATGAAGCTGTATCGGTCTGCTCCAGCAAAGCATCTGTACGCCCTGGTTTAAAAGGAACATTTATATCAAAACCTGCATTTTTAGCTGCCTTTTCAATAGCTGCACATCCGGCCAGTACAATCAAATCTGCAAGAGAGACTTTTTTATTGCCAGGCTGTGAGCTATTGAAGGAATCCTTTAAATTCTCAAGGACCTTCAAAACATTTTGGAGTTTTTCAGGATGGTTCACTTCCCAGTCTTTCTGGGGCGCCAGTCTTATGCGTGCGCCATTTGCCCCGCCTCTTTTATCAGATCCCCTGAATGTGGAAGCTGATGACCATGCTGTATAAACCAGCTGGGATACAGCCAGTCCAAAATCAAGAATTTTAGCTTTAAGATCTTTAATATCTTTTTCATCAACCAGTTCATGATCAACTGCAGGAACTGGATCCTGCCATATAAGAACTTCAGATGGCACTTCCGAACCAAGATAGCGCGAGCGCGGGCCCATGTCCCGGTGAGTAAGTTTAAACCATGCTTTTGCAAAAGCCTCAGCAAGTTTATCAGGATTTTCAAGATAATGTTTTGCAATCGGCCTGTAAATAGGGTCCATTTTCAGGGCAAGATCCGCCGTTGTCATTATTGGCGGATTCTTTTTTGAAGGATCATGGGCATCAGGAACAATTTTTGCAGCATCAGGATCTGTTGGAACCCACTGAAACGCTCCGGCAGGACTTTTAACAAGATCCCAATCATACTTAAATAGCGTTTCCAGGTAACTGTTATCCCATCTAACCGGTGTGGGTGTCCAGGCCCCTTCAATGCCGCTTGATATGGTATCGCCGCCTTTGCCGCTGCCCATGCTGTTTTTCCAGCCAAGCCCCTGCTCTTCAATGCCTGCAGCTTCCGGCTCCGGGCCGACATAGGTTGGGCTGCCTGCACCGTGGCATTTTCCAAACGTATGTCCCCCTGCAACTAGCGCAACAGTTTCCTCATCATTCATGGCCATACGGGCAAAAGTCTGTCTGATGTCTTTTCCTGAAGCCACTGCGCTGGGTTGGCCATTGGGGCCTTCCGGATTTACATAAATGAGGCCCATCTGCACAGCAGCAAGGGGATTTTCAAGTTCCCTCTCACCCGAATAGCGCTTATCGCCAAGCCACTCACTCTCAGAACCCCAGTAAACATCTTCTTCCGGCTCCCAGACATCTTCTCGCCCGCCTCCAAAACCAAAAGTCTTAAAGCCCATTGATTCAAGGGCGCAATTGCCGGCAAGAATCATCAGGTCTGCCCAGGAAATTTTTCTGCCGTATTTCTTTTTTATTGGCCAGAGCAGCCTTCGCGCTTTATCAAGGTTTACATTATCCGGCCAGCTGTTTAGAGGGGCAAATCGCTGTGTGCCGTTTCCTGCGCCGCCGCGGCCATCCCCCATGCGGTATGTACCAGCACTGTGCCATGCCATACGGATAAATAGAGGCCCGTAATGGCCCCAGTCAGCAGGCCACCATTCCTGCGAATCAGTCATCAATTCATACAGGTCTTTTTTTAATGCTTTAAGATCCAGTTTCTTGAATTCTTCGGCATAGTCAAATTTTTCCCCCATCGGGTTTCTAGAAATTGGGTTCTGGTGAAGCATTTTAAGATTTAACTGATTGGGCCACCATTCCCTGTTAGTGGTTCCGCGTCCGGATTTTTTAGCCCCGGTTACCGGGCATTTGCTTTCTTCATTCATAATACAGTCCTCCTTTTGATTATCGCTTTCTTATCAGTTTTTATTTTTTTCCAGGCATTTTGGACAAATTCCTTTAAAATAAACATTTTTATCTTTTATTTTAAAATATTTTAAAGAATCAACAGCCAGGTTATCAATGTCTGCTTCAAAATCATAAATGGTGCCGCAGGATTCACATTTGAAATGCCCATGACTGTGAACTTTAGAATCATATCTTGTTTCATTATCTTCAATAGTTAATACTTTTGCTAAGTTTGTGCTTTTAAATAATTCCAGCGTATTATAAACTGTGGCTTTTGACAGGGTTGGTATCTCCTTTATTAGGCTGTTAAATATAGTATCGACTGTGGGATGATTTATATTTTCATTTATATACTGGAGTATTTTAATCCTCTGGTAAGAAGGCTTTATATTTTTTTCAATAAGTATTTTTGAAAGATTGTCTATTTTCTGGTTCAATTATTCCACCCTTAATTAATAATCATTAAATATTTGTAATTAAATAAAATTTATAATCATTATAATATTATTATAGTTATAATTTATGAGTTGTCAATGTTTTATTAGCGGATTAAACTGGTGGTTTTATTTTTATGTTATTTTATTTGTAAAAACTTGCTCACATAAGCTTATATCCCCCAATAAATGCAATTGAGGCTCGTGCTTTTTCTCAAAGAATTATTAGCTGGCCATAGCAAACGATGGAACCAGGATTGCAACTTCAGATTAGGTATTATTTATACCTGAATTAAATATTAAATATGTCATAAAAGATTTCACTTTTTAATATTAAATATATTCCTGAGCATTTCTCTTTCAGTTGTCCTGTAAATATAATAATCTGAATCTATTGTTATTATCTCTTTTATTCCCAGTCTTTCAGATATGATAACAAGTGTTGCATCTGCCAAATCCATTGGTATATCAGAATACTTTTCTGAAAGCTTAATTATTTTATCTATTTCTCCTGTTTGTATATCTTCAATTTTTAATCCGCCAAGTCTTATCCATTTTAAAAAATCTATTTGTGCACCTACATTGAAATCGAGCATGTGGCATGTCTCTGTTATGACTGGCCAGCTGGTTGTAAGCAATCCTTTATAGTTCTTAATGAGCTCTTTTATTTTCTCATGATATTTATCATTTTTATTAAATAATGCTATAAGTGGCCCTGCATCAATGAGAGTGTTTTTCATGAAGTTTTTCCTTCAGTTTTGTTTTATAATTACTGGATAAAGAATTGCTGCTGCCGTATCTTCCAAAAAGGTCTGCGCCAAGTTTAAATGGCATGAAATCTTTTGAGCGCATGTCATAGTATTCAATTATTGCTTTTTTAATTACTTCAGATTTTGTTGTTTTTTCAATCTCAGTCAAAGCAGCAATCTTATTTAATATTTCATTGTTTAATCTCACAGTTGTCATATTGTTACCTCCGTATTACATATTGTATTACATTTTAATCTGCTGTCAATAGGACGAAAAAACGATATATTATTTTTAATTGTAATCAGCAAAAAACAAGCTTTATATGACATACATACCGGAATGGCTGGCCCGGGTAGTGAAATTTCGAAACAATTTATTTTGGAAATTACCAAGTTTAAAAAATTTTACATAAATTTTAAAATAGCCAGTTTGGTGTAAATCATTATTATGTTATAATAAAAAAGTGTTATAACTCTTAGTTGATTGATTCTAAAATTTAATTTTATTATTTGGTTGGTACAATGTATACGAAAATTAAAATAGTTTACTGGAAAGGTGAAAAATTCTGGTTGGGTAAAATTCTTGAACACCCTGAAATTATGAGCCAAGGTGAAACTATTGAAGAACTTGAAGAAAACCTAAAAGATGCCTATAGGCTAATGCTAATGGATGATGTGCCCTCAGATTATCAGCTAAAAGAAATCTCAGTATGAAACGCAGCGAACTTTTGAAGCAAATAAAAAAAGAAGGCTGCATATTTTTAAGACCTGGTTCAAGACATGATATTTATATAAATCCCAAGACTGGGCAAAAACAACCAGTACCCAGACATTTAGAAATTGATAATGACTTGGCTAAGCATATTAAGAAATATCTTGGTATTATAAAATAGTCCTTGGCTGGAGAGAAAGGATTCGAACCGGCAAGAATCAATTGATAAAATAAGATAAGTATGGTGGGCCCACCTGGATTCGAACCAGGGACCTCCGCATTATGAGTGCGCTGCTCTAACCAGCTGAGCTATGGGCCCCAAATAACTTAAATTGCATAATGCAGCAATTGCATATGTTATAAAAAATTAAAATATAAGTCAAATTGTTTTGGATGATTATTTTGCTTTATCTGTATTTATTTAATGCCTGCTTTTTTCTGCAAAAATGCTTCTATATCCTTGCATCAAGGACATCTTTTTCATACTTAAAGACTTCATCAATCCAGGACAGATCTTGCGGCATGTCCTGTGAACTGCAGTAATAATTCCAGACTGCGCCAAAAGGCATTGTCTTTGTATCTTCTAAAAGGCCTAGCCTTGCAAACAATTGGCCGCTGCTTTCATATTTTTTAATAAGAGAAACAGGCTCAAGCAATGCAAAAAGAAGCGCTTTTATTACAGCTCTTGCGCCAATTACCCATGCGCCTATCCTGTTGATTGAGGCATCAAAAAAGTCTGTGCCTATATAAACTTTATCCAGTGCGTTCGATATGACAATTTCCCTCATTATATTAATAACTTCATCAGATAATATGGTTACATGGTCGCTGTCCCATCGTATTCCCCTGCTCAAATGCAGCATTATGCCTTTAATATAGGGAAGCACTGCAGATATTTTATCTGAAACTAATTCTGTCGGATGAAAATGTCCCGTGTCAAAAGTTATAAGCTTGTCATTTTTAACTGCATATGATAGATAAAACTCATGTGAGCCAACCACATAGCTTTCAGAAGCAATGCCGAAAAGTTTACTTTCCAGTGAATCAATAATATTTGATTCGGGGTATTTTATTGAAAAAACTTCATCAAGGGAATCTTTTAGAATCTGCCTGTGCTCAAGCTTTGATAATGTAATATCTTTGGAGCCGTCCTGTATCCACAAATTGAATATGCATGTCTTTTTTAAACGCTTTCCAAAATAATTTGATATTTCCCTGCATCTCTTGGTGTGTTCAATCCAGAAATCCCTTATCTTTTTATCCTTGCTTGAAAGGGTGTACCCGCTTTCTGCAAAAATGTGAGAAAAAGGAGTCGGGTTAAAATCTATGCCTGCACTATTGCTTTCTGCCCAGTCTGCCCAGCTCTTGAAATGATCAACAGTAATTGCGTTTCGGTCCACCTTTTTGCCTTTAAAATCCCCGTATATTGGGTGAAGGTTAATTTTCTTTGCGCCTGGTATAAGCGAAAAAGCTTTTTCGATATCCTGCTGCAGTTCAGCCAAATTGCGTGCCCTGCCCTTAAAATTACCTGTAGCAAGTATGCCACCCCCCAGAGCCGAGCCGGATTCTTCAAAACCCACTACATCGTCCCCCTGCCAGCAGTGTATCGATACCGGAATTTTTTCAAGTTTTTTTAAGACTTTATCTGTATTTATACCTAAGCCGGCATAGTATTCTTTGGCATATTCATATTGTTTTTCAATATTTTTCATATGTTCCCTGGTTTGCATTTCTATGATTAAAAGTTTTATAAATAAAATTATTTTTATTATATGTTAATAGAAATTTTTATTAAAGAATCAAATCATATTTTTCTGCCGAAAGCTGAAATATCCGCTCTCAGCGACAATTAAATGGTCAAGTACCTGTATGCCGACAATCGCGCAGGACTTGCAAAGCCTGTTTGTAATCTCAATATCATCAATGGAGGGTTCAGGGTCACCGCTTGGGTGATTATGCAGAAATATCACTGAGGCTGCAGATGATTTAATCGCTATTTTTAATACTTCCCTGGGATGAACTATCGATGAAGTCAGGGATCCCTGCGAAACAAGCACTTCCTTTATTATTTTGTTTTTAACATTTAAAAGGACAAGCCTGAATTGTTCATTTTTTAAATCTTTAAGCAATGGTATATAATAATTTGCAACTTCTTCACTGCATTTAAAACTTGTATTGCTTCCGTTCTTTTGTGACACAGCACGCCTGCCAAGCTCAATTGCAGCTACAAGCTGCGCTGCTTTTGCAAGCCCGATACCCTTTATTTCTGACAGCTCATTAACTGATGCATCCATAAGCCCGCAGAGATTTTCATAACACAGAAGAACTGATTTGGCAAGATCCAGGGCTGAGGCGCTGCCGCCATTTTTACCTGTTCCTGTCCTTAAAAGTATGGCTATTAGCTCAGAGTCTGAAAGCGCTTCACTGCCAAGCTTTAAAAGCTTTTCCCTGGGCCTTTCGCTTTGTGGCCATTTATTGATGGGGATGTGTTTAAATTCACTTTTGTTAAAATTTGCCAGTTTTTGCTCCATTATTTAATATAAGCCGAAGTTAGCCTGCAACAATCTGCAATGTAACCTTAAATATTAAATAATATAGCATATTTATGTATTTATGTAAATATATAAAATATATTGTATTTTGCAATTCTTAAGGTATTAATTTCTTTCAAAACTGTTGCTTATGGCTTTTTATTCTGCAGATAATCAATCATTGGCTGCGAAACAAGAGGCACCAGCTTTTTTTTCATTAATTAAGATTATGAAATACAATTACATGCATAGGATAGTTTTACTGACTTAGTTAATAATTTGTATTTTTAGAAAAGAGATATATTTCAATTAACAGGCGTGGCATCTTTTGATAAGCGGACATCGTTAGAAAAAACAGTCCGGTTTTAACTTTTAAATGACAAATTTAAATTTAATATTGACTAATATTTTTTTGTCTTATATTATTAAAATGCAGGTTGGAGCAGTCCTTCCTGTTATCAATCGCCCGTTGCAAAAGACGGGCATTATTTTTTTCTTTCAAAAATGTTGCTTATGTCTTTTTATTCTGCAGATAATCAATCATTGGCTGCGAAACAAGAGGCACCAGGTCCTTAATCATATGGGGCATGAGATTTGCCATTACCTCAGGCATCATCGCGGGCATCTGCTCCCTCATATAATCAGGCATTGGGATCCTGTCGCCTATTCTTTCAAGCATTACATTCATCACTTTGGGCATCATTTTTGGTAAAAGTATAGGGAAAAGTACAGGAAATAACCCTTTCATGGCGTTTAATGCTCCTGGAATCTTACCCATAAACCTCATCATGCCGCCCATTTTAAGGGGCATAGAATCAATTAATTCAGGCCACATGGTTGCCATAAGCTCTGCAAAACCTTTAGGCGACATAAGTGCAATCATAGCTTCAAATACAGCCCACTGCTTCTGGACTTCAATATCTGGATCAGGGTATTCATATCCCAGATAGGAAGAAGCAAACCTTGCAAGATCTACTATTTCAACATCAATATTTTTCTTATCCTTTGTAACCCTGAACTGGAACTCGCAGCATGGACACAGTGCAACTACTTTTTCCGCACCTGCTGCAAGCGCTTCATCAAGCCTTTCCTTGCCAACCTCTGCCGCCACTGCCGGTTCTTTAATCAACGTTAAAACGCTTCCGCAGCAATGAGCCTGCTCCCTGTTGTATTCCATCTCAACAAAATCAACCTTTGGCAGTGCCTTTATAACTTCGCGCGGAGCATCATATACTCCTGAAACCCTTCCTATATGACAGGAATCATGCCAGGTCACCCTGACAGGACTTGCCCCATCATCAGGAAAAGAAAACTGGCCGGATTTTATTTTATCTGCAAGCAGCTCGCTGTAATGTACTGCTTTTATATTGTATTCCATGCCCAATTTTTTGGCCCACTCAGGATAAACATTGCGCCACATCATATCACATGCCGGGCAGGAAGAAACAACTGTATCTGCCCCTATATCCTGTATTGCTTTTATATTTGATTTCATTGTTTGCTCAAAAACATCCCATTTACCTGCAACAAGCATAGGGGTTCCGCAGCAGTTTTCATTTTTTCCTGCGTAAGCAAAATCAATGCCTGCCCTGTCAAGCAGCCTCACTGTTGCCTGGGCTATATCCTGCTCAACATAGCTTGCGGTGCATCCCGCAAAATAAGCGATTTTTGCTTTCTTTGCCGGGCCGTATTTATCCTTCAGCTCAGCAGGAAACCATTTTTCCCTGTCTTTTCTGTATCCTGCCCAGATATCACCCTGGCTCTGAAGAGCAGCTGACATCATCTCAAACGGGGGTATGGTCATTTTCTTTTCAGTATTTATAAGCTGGCCCCTCATTTTCATCCAGGATTGCTCAATAGGAAGATTTGCGGAACATTTGAGATTGCATATTTCACATGTCGTGCATGCAAGAAATGAATCAACCATATCCTGTGACCACTTTTGACTGCCCTGCATATATAGCCTTAACCAGTACCACCTTCCCCTCGGTCCCTGGCTTTCCCAGCCCCTGCCATAGAATTCATCGCATTCCGGGACACAGTATCCACATTGCGAGCAGGCATAAGCATACCAGGCAACATCTGCAGGCACTGATTTTACAGGCTTTAGCGAAGGCTTTTCTGCAAAGCGCTTTGTTATGCGGTTTGAAAAGGGCCTGATGACTGGTTCGGCCAATTCTGCAAGCTTCATAACAAAATTGATTTTTCCAAATCCAAAAACTTTTCCCGGATTAAAGATATTATTCTTATCTTCTGCAGTTTTAAAATCCCTTATTTTGTCATAATGGTTAGCGCCAAGTATGGCTTTTGCCTTATTTGCAAAATATATTCCAGCAGCAAAAGGTCTTCCCCCATATTTTAATGCTATCTTCATTATTGAAAGTGAAAGGACAAAAACAAAATTATAACTGAATCTTCTTTCATCACTGGGGATAAAGCCTAAAACAACAACTTCTGGTTCGCTGTTTTTTCCATTTTTTAACAGAACGCCTTCCTTAATTACAGTGTGCTTTATTACTCTTTTTATTTCCCTGCTTACACCAGAAAGCGATGAAAGGGGTATTATAAATTCTGCAGGCACAAGACTTGGACCCAGTCTTTTTACAACCATGATCTTGAACCTGTTTTCCCATTCATGTTTTGCTATAGCATCGTCAAGCCTTGTTGCAGATGCCATTTCAAGCACTTCCGGAAGTTTTTGGTTAATGGTTTCCCTGTCCTTTTTGCGGAAAGTCAATGTTACAATATAGGCTGAAGGAAGCAGTACCTTCTTTTCAGCGTCATGGCCCAAATGTGTCCTTAAGGGGGAAAGGTTTTTTAATTGGGCCATTTCAGGATTAATATAAAGAACGGACCAGAAAGGGATATCCTTTTTAACAATAATTTCAAAAAACTTCTGCAGGTTTTCTTCATCAGGTATGCCCACCGAAATTACTTCCATATCTTCAAGTTTCATTACTTTTATTTTCATTGAAGATATTAGCCCGGTAATGCCTTCCGCATCAGCTATATACCCTAAATCATCCCCCTTAAATTCTTTTACGCTGCCGTCAGGAAGGACAACTCTTGCGCTTATTACATTATCCTTAAACATCCCGGCCTCATATGCGCCAATTCCAGTGCCCCCATTTGCAAGCCATCCCCCGGCTGTTGAGCCTGGGTAGCTTGACGGGTAAAGCTTTAAAGTAAGCCCCTTTTTGCCAAGCTCCCTGTCAAGTTTTTCCCAGATAATGCCCGGCATAACAGTTGCGCTCATCTCTTTTTCATTTATTTCAATTATCTTGCTCATCCTGTAAAAATCAACGACAACGCCATTTGAAAGCGGAAGCACTCCCCCGTAACCTGAGGTAGCCTTACCTCTCGGGATAAGGGGTATTTTATTATCATTTGCCCACAGGGCAAGTTTTATTAATTCCTCTTCTGACTCCGGCTGGACCACCGCAGAAGTAAGCGTATTTCCAATAAAAGGCTTAACAAGGGCAGGAATTGACGCTATATCATGGCTGTACAATTTCCGCTCTGTTTTATTAAAAGAAACCCTGCCGCCAAGCATACTTTTAAGTTCTTCCATGGCTTTTTTTTGCATATATTCCCCCAAATTAAAAATAATTGATCATTGAAGAAGTAATATTTTCATGAAAATAATTAAATTGATTAATATATTACAATATTATTATATAATATTATTTATAATATCATATATGTCAAGAAATTTTTAATATTTTAAACATTTTCCGGTTTTGCCTGTGTATTTGATTTATTTTTATTTATAATATTTAAGCTATGTCAAAAAATAATAATTTTAAAAAATTATTGGCAGAATGTATGCTTTGCCCCCATATGTGCAGGGTAGACAGGGCAGCGGGCCAAAAAGGCTTTTGCAGGGCAGGAAACACTGCCATAATATCGTCTTCTATGGCCCACCATGGTGAAGAGCCCCCTTTATCCGGTAAATATGGTTCAGGAACAATTTTCTTCTCACACTGCAATATGAAATGTGTTTACTGCCAGAACTACCAGATAAGCCAGGAGCACACAGGGAATACTTTTTCAGCTATCCAGATTGCCTCAGAAATGCTTAATCTGCAAGGGCAGGGGTGCCACAATATTAATCTTGTATCCCCTACAATTTGGATTCCGCAAATAGCGGAAGCTTTCTTTATTGCAAAAGAATCCGGGCTAAAAATACCTGTTGTTTATAATACCGGGGGATATGAAAGAAAACAGGTAATTAAGCTGCTGGAGGGGATCATAGACATATATATGCCTGATATAAGATACAGCAGCGACAATATGGCCCAGAAATACTCAGGTGTAAAAAATTATGTTAAAAATAACCGGCAGTCATTAATAGAGATGTACCGCCAGGTGGGCGGTCTTGTATTTGATGGTAACGGAATTGCAAAAAAAGGGCTGCTTATAAGGCTTTTGGTGCTTCCGGGAAATATCGGGGGCGTTAAAGAAACACTTGATTTCATAAAGGATGAATTATCGCCAGATGTATATTTAAGCATAATGGCGCAGTATCACCCGGAATATATGGCCTTTAATTACCCGGAACTTTCCCGCAGCATTTTACCCGGTGAATACTTCCAGGTAGTGGAGTATGCAGAAAAGCTTGGCCTTGTAAACGGCTGGATACAGGACTATACTCCGCCTGAAAAAGATTTTTTCAGGCCAGACTTTAACAGGGAAAAAGTTTTTAAGTATTACGAAGACAAATGAATTAAACTTAATAAGATCTGCCGGCTTTCCATTTCATAAGGCTTTTTGTGTCCATGGTATTAATTACATCATCTTTTTCAAGGCCTGAACGCCTTGCAACGTCTATACCAAGCTTTATCATGTCAAGATTATCAATTCTGTGAGAATCCGTATCAATTACAACTTTTCCGCCCATTTTTTTAAACTGCCTTACATATTCATCGTTTAAATCAAGCCGCAAAAGATATGAATTTATTTCAAGCGCCTTGCCATACCTGGCCGCAGCCTCAAAGATTTGGCCCATATCAAAAATGTATGGCGCTCTTGAGCCAAATACTACTCCTGTTGGATGCGCTATTGCATCAACATGCCTGTTTTTAATTGCGCTTATTACTCTTGCGGTATTTTCATGCCGCGTATTTAAATAATTGGAATGCATGGAGCCAAGTACAAAATCAATTCCCTCCAGGATTTCGTCACTGTAGTCAAGCCTCCCGACTCCAGTTATGTCCACTTCAGCTCCAAGAAAGATGTGTGGGCTTTTTATATTCCCCCTGAGTTCTTCAATATATTTTATTTTTTCAAGCAGCCTTGCCTCATCAAGGCCGTTTCCATAAATATTGCTTACAGAATGATCAGTTATTGCAAAATACTCATATCCGTAATTTATGCATTTTTTGACCAGCTCACCTGTCTCTATTAAGCCATCGCTCCAGGGTGAATGTATGTGCAAATCCCCTTTGATATCGCCAGTATTTATAAGTTTGGGAAGATTGAAGTTATTTGAAAGGCCAATCTCACCATTATTTTCACGAAGCTCAGGCTCTATATATTGAATTTTTAGAAAATCATATATACTTTTGTCTGCATCATCAATATCTGCCAAATCCGCGTTATTAATATTATTTATATTTTTAATTATATCCTCAAAAATACCGGCATCACTTTTGATTCTTTTAGAATCCTTAAAAGTGGCAGGATAATTGCTTGAAGGCCGGGGGCCCGGCCCCCCTGTTTTTGCAGCAATCATATCTTTAACCGCTGCAACATGCTCTTTGCTGCCGGTTGTCGTAAATAAATCATAACTCCAGCCAGTCTGTGAGCTTATAATTATCTCAACTTCTATATTAAAAACAGTATCGTATCTTGCACTTATATTATCGTCCCTCTTTTCCATAGAGATGATTTTCCTGGCAAAACCCAGCTGTGCTATTTGCTTCAACAGTTTTTCACTTAGCGCAAAATCATATTCTTTATTATTAAATGCCGGCAGCAGCAGGATATCTATGTCTTTTATAAAAGATTTTTTACGCCGCAGGGATCCCGTAATCTGTATTTTTTTTATATCTTTTAGACTCAAAAGATGCGATTTTATATTTTCAATAAAGAATGCCACATATCCTGAAGGAAAAAGCGTTTTTGTGTTTTCATAATAATCAAGCGAATATATAAACCGCTCAATGTGTATTTTGTTTATTAATAAATCACCCGGCATGGGCGAATCAATTACCCGCTTGTATACGCTGCCATCAGAAACAGCTTCTTTCAAATCATTTATTGTTTTTGCCCCAAGAGCCTCATAAATATGGAATATGCGCCTTTTGCCAAGGCCGCTTATCCTTATAAATTTAATAAGGTCTTCAGAATATTTTTCCTTCAAATCTTCATATTTCTTAATTTTCCCTGTTTTAAAATACTCTTCAATAAGGCTATAAGCATAAGGAGTTATCCCGGGAAGATTTTCTACAATTTTTTCAGAATAGGCCATGGCTATATCCCCGGTGTAATCCCTTATCGTCCTTGCAGCCTTTGTAAAATCCATTACTTTATCAAAATTGCCGCCTTCTTTGTTTTTAAACATTTCAGCAAGGCTTGCAAAAATTGTAGATAGTGTATAATTTAACATAATAGAAAATCCTGAAAAATAAAACTAATATAATGTTTCAAGATACAACAGGCAAAAATCTTTAAAACCCGGTTTAGCCTGGATTTTTTAAACACAAAGATAGAAAATTATATCATAATCTACAAAAATTTATTGAAGGATATGGTTAAAAAATATAAATTATATTCAGGAAAGGACAAGTACTATAAATAATATGCAAAACAGTGAAGAAAAAGACAATTATTTACTTGCCCGACAGAATATGGTTTCTGGCCAGATTATTGCAAGAGGCATTAAAGATGAAAAAGTCATATCTGCAATGCGCAAGGTAAGGCGCCAGGAATATACTGATGAAGAGATGAGGCAATTTGCCTATGAGGACAGGCCCCTGCCAATCGGCCAGGGACAGACAATATCACAGCCTTATATTGTTGCATTGATGACAGAGCTTCTTTGCCTTAAAGGGGATGAAAAAGTCCTTGAAATAGGCACAGGTTCCGGTTACCAGACAGCAATAATTGCAGAAATAGCAGCAGAAGTTTACAGTATTGAAATAATTAAGCCGCTTTATGAGCGTGCAAAAAAAGCCCTTTCAAAATACAATAATATACATTTAAAAAATGATGACGGTTATAACGGATGGCTCCAGTACAGCCCCTATGACCGCATCATTGCAACCGCTGCCCCCGAGAAAATACCAAAGCCCTTAACAGAGCAGCTAAAAGACGGAGGCATAATGGTGCTGCCTTGCGGCCCTTCAGGTTTTAGCCAGGTATTATATAAAATAGTTAAAAAAGGCAAAGACTCCATTACAGAGCGTGTATGCGATGTAGCATTTGTTCCTTTTACTAGAAATATGAGGAAATAGTCGTAATATGAAAACAGCAACTGTAAATCTCCCGCTTCACGGCGGAAAAGCCCCTTACTGGCTATTTTGGCGGATGATGCGTCTTTCCAGGCATATACTTATACTTATGGCAGAAGATAAAGGTCCCGCAGAAATAATGAGGAGATTATCAGATCCTTTATGGTTCCAGGCGCTAGGGTGCGTTCTGGGATTTGACTGGCATTCAAGCGGAGTTACCACAACTGTTTGCGGTGCGCTTAAAGAGGCATCAAAAGGCATAGAGAAATATACCGGGCTTTATGTGGCCGGCGGCAAAGGCGGCACAAGCAGGAAAACCCCTTTAGAAATACAGGCCGTGCAGGAAAAGTCGGGCAATGATCTTTCAAATCTTGTTTACAGCAGCAGGATGTCAGCCAAGGTTGACAGCAATGCCCTGCAGGACGGATACCAGCTTTATCATCACAGCTTCTTTTTCACGCCTGACGGAAAAAACTGGGCAGTGGTGCAGCAGGGAATGAATGAAAACAACAGGATGGCAAGGCGATACCACTGGAACAGTGAGATATTTTCTGATTTTGTTTGCCGGCCTCACAGCGCTGTATGCTGCAACAGTACTTCAGAAGTATTAAACCTTGTGGACAGCAGCAGTAGCTGCTGCAGAAATACAATATCTGAGCTTGCTTGCAGCAAACCCGCACAGGTATTAAAAGATTTTAAACTGCTGCAGGCGTTTGAAGAAAAACACAAAACCCCATTGCAGGTTAAAGAAATAACTTATCCAAAAAGGCATGACATAAGGCTTTCTGATATGAACACAAACAGGCTGGAAAAAATACTTTTATCATCTTATGAGAAAAAACCCCAGAACTTTGAAAAACTTCTTGCCATACAGGGGGTGGGGCCAAAAACAATAAGGGCCCTTGCAATGATTTCACAGCTTATATATGGCGTTAAGTACAGCACTGCCGACCCGGTTAAATACAGTTTTGCGCACGGAGGAAAGGACGGTATTCCCTATCCTGTTGACAGGCAAAATTATGACAGGTCAATAGATATACTGGAAAGAGCGGTAAAATCATCAGGCATGCAAAAATCAGAAAAAATCAGCGCTTTAAAAAGGCTTGCATATTTTTACGGTTAACCAGCTCCGCCATTTTACATATATGTCATTTCTACCCTTATATAAAAACATAAACTGGTTTAATTATTCTTCACTTATATTTAACATTTTTTCAATCTTAACTGTAAGTACATCTCATTTAGATAAAGAGGAATTTACAAAAAAAGAAAAATAATTTACTGGAAGACTCCATGAATAATTTTTTATCACAGTTATAATTTTTTTCTCTTATATTATTGCTATTTATTATGCAGTGATCCATTTTTCTGGACTTTATATCAGTAAATACTAAAATTACTAATATGAATAGCAAAGAAAAACTTAATAAAGTAAATAAAAGAAATAAAACATGCCAAGAAAATAAACCGGCAGTAAAGCACCACAACAGGTTTAAACAACTGGCATATTTTGCAGCTTTTAAAGCCAGGAGCAGGTTAAATAAAAATTACAGAAAGCCGCTTCTCTGCAGTTTTAAGCTTACTGGAAACTGCAACCTTAAGTGCCTGCACTGTCCTTTCTGGAAAAAAGAAAAACCTGCCGATATGAATTATTTTGAAGTAACCAGCATACTTGATATGCTTCATTTAGATGGTGTCAGGATAGTTATTTTTGAAGGCGGTGAGCCACTCCTCTGGAAGGATAGGGAAAACAATAAAGATATTGGCAATATAATAAGCTATGCGCAAAAGCTATTTTTCTGTACTGGTGTTACAACTAACGGCACTCTCGACCTTGGGCGGTTTTTACCGGATATCTTTTTTATAAGCGTAGACGGGCTGGAAGATACACATGACAGGATAAGGGGTAAAAGCTTTAAAAAGATTATTGAAAATCTTGAAAAGAATATCAAATCAAAAAAAATAATTACCAATATCTGCATATCAAAAGCTAATTACAATGAGATTGAAGAAGTCATTAAATTCTTAAATGACAGAGTATATGGAATCACTATTCAGTTTTTTTACCCTTATGAAGGCCTTGATGATTTAAGGCTTACAAATAATGCCAAAGATGAAGTACTGAAAAAATTGCTTGGCTTAAAAAAGCAGGGGTATAAAATCCTTGACAGCGCATCATGCTTAAAAAGAATGGCCCATAATACCTGGCGGTGCAGTGACTTTCTTGTATCAAGCGTTGAGCAGGACGGTACAGTAAGTTACGGCTGTTACCTGAAAAATAAAGTTGAAAATGTTATTTGCAGCGAATGCGGTTTTGCTGTCCATTGCGAAATATCCCTTGCATATAACCTGGATATCGATGCACTTAAAACCGCAAAAGGCATTTTCTGGGACCGCTAAAAAAATGATGCTATAAGCGAAGTTTCACTTGAAGAGGAATTAAATAGCAGAAGTTCTGCAAGACAATACAGCCCATTAGACCTGGAACTGGAAGATATAAGCCAGCTTTTATGGGCAGCGCAGAGTGTAACTGAAAAATCTGCAAGCATCATTAAAGCACCCTTGCTGCCTGGCCAATACCCCAGGCACCTGCTGGTTTCTTGTGCGGCAGTAATTTACCACAGTGGCGCTCATATCAGAAGAAAGTTGTGTAAAAACATCATCATACACATCAACAAAACAAGAAAAAGGCTTAGACTCTGGGTAAAGGCTGCCAATATCTTTCCAGCCAAAATCCGGCTCCTTCCGGCTTTGCCATTTATATATGCACTGCTGCATTACCCACAATCCAGCAATAATCCTGAACTGCCATAATAATGCCCTTATCGTTTTACCGCTTCAACAAATTTTTTAGCAGCAGCTGATGCATCCGGAGCATATATTTCTATACCATACATGTCAGCAAAATGCTGTGTAACAGGGGCCCCGCCTACTGCAAGGGCAACTTTGTCCCTGAGCCCTGCATCCTCTATAGCCTTTATATGGGCAGGAATGTTGGCAAGAGTTGTTGTTAAAAGGCCTGAAAATGCAACAATGTCGGGGCTGTTTTCTTTTATTGCAGTTACAAAAGTTTCATAATCAACATCTATGCCAAGATCTATTACCTTAAAACCCTGCCCCTCTGCCATTGTTATAACAAGGTTTTTGCCTATATCATGAAGGTCGCCTTTTACAGTGCCTATTAAAAGCGTTCCTTTTTCTGAAATATGTTCTGAGCCTTTAAGAAGCGGCTTTATATAATCCATTGCTGTTTTCATTGCCTTTGCAGCAAGAAGCATATCAGGCATGTATAGCTCGCCTGAACCGAATTTATCCCCCACCTCTATCATTGCAGCAGAAAGGGCATTGTTTATAATATCATCAAGAGGCTGGCCTTTATCTATTGCATCCTTAACAAGCCCCTGCATGTCTTTATAATTACCTGCAACTACTGCATCGTAAATTTCCTTCAATTCTGACATTTATCTCTCCTTTACTTTTATTAATTGCAAAGATTATTAATTTTTTAATATGCTCCGTATTTATGTATTGCATTTATATATGCAATTACATTTTCATGCGGTATGTAATTCACTACTGAGTGGGAAACAGTTGCAACATAACCGTAACCCGGTTTTAAAACTTCCATGTGAGCCTTTACATCTGCATCAACGTCTTCAGGTGTGCCTTTTGACAATGGAAACTCTATATCAACATTGCCTGAAAGGCAGAGCCTGCTTCCATATCTTTTTTTATACTCAACATAATCAACTCCATAGGGATCCATTGGATTAAGGCAGTCAAGGCCTATTTCTATAAGGTCCTCTACTATATCATCTATCCTGCCGTCGGAATGAAACATTATTGGTATTCCTGCATTTAAAGCAGGCTCAAAAACACGGGCCATTCTTTTTACCCACATTTCCTTAAATATTTTAGGAGGTATAAAAAGACCGGTTTTAAAAGCAACATCATCAGCTGGAAATACAAAATCCACACCCGCATCAACAAGTGCTTTAGTTAGGTTTACAAAATGCTCGCATGATACTTCAAGCATATCCTCAACAAGTTCCCTGTCCTCGTATACCATCATCATAAAATCATTCATGCCTACAACAAATTCATAAGGAGTTTGCAGCATGCATCCATAAAGCGCAGATACGCCGATTTTTGAATTTCTTTTGTTTATAGCATCTTTATATTCCTTAACATACCCTGCGGCACTATTTATGCTATTCTCCGAATCAAGCACCAGTGCGTCAAAATCCTTCCTTGTCTTTACTGACCTGTCATAAGCAGGTACAAGCTCACCCTTTTCATTATATTTTTTAAAGGGAGTCCAGATGCCCCCGTCAAACATCATTGCGTCCTGGCCCACAATATTGCACAAATCTATGAAATCATCAGGAAACATGGGCCTGCCCTGTTCTGCATCCGCGCCTTTGGCAGGATCCCCGCCATATGATAAAGTATTTCCTGCAAACCTGCCAAGCAGCTTTTCAACATGCTGGTCCTCATAAAGGACTTCAAAATTTGGAACCCTGTCAACAGGCTTTCTCTTAAACGCTGCCAAAAGTCTTTCCTTGTCCGGTCCGCCTTTAAAGGGTTCTATTGTTTTTGTGTTTATCATTTTTACAAACCTCCGTAACTGCCTGTTATAGTATTAGAAAAGATGAGTTAAATAATATTTTTATTATATGCAATTTATAGCAGATATGCAATAAATCATGCTAATTTTGCAATAAATTTTTACTGCATACCCGTTTGATAATGAACGCGGCCATAAAAATCAATCCAGGTGAAACACCTCTTCGAGCATCTCTATTTCAGGGCCCAGCGTATTTTTATCTTCCTTGATAAAGTATTTTTCCATATGCTCCTGCCACTTTTTATTGAGCTGTGTGCTGCTTATCTTTTCCATGGAAGCGTTAAAGTCATCAGCTTCAAGATATGCAAAAAGAGTGCCGTCCCCGCGGAAATATATTGAATAATTTCTAATGCCTGAATCACTTATTACTTTTGCAAACTCGGGCCATATCTGGTCATGTGCCTTTTTATATTCAGCCTTAAGCTCAGGTTTGATTTTAAAAACAAATGCCGCCCTTGCCATTAACGCAACCTCCTAAATAGAAATATTTGACTATATTTAAACCGGTAAATGCCCCAACTTTATTTGAAAATAAGATCTGTTATAAGATCCATATTATCTGCAAACCTGTATCCTTTGATGTTTTCGTCGATTATCTTCTCATTTTTAAGAAGCTTTGATGCAAGGTCCTGGAATTTGTGCGTCAGTTTTACTCCAAGAGCAAGGGATTTTGCCCTGTCATCCCTTGGGGCTATTATATCTATCGCGCACCAGCCATCATAATTTGTTTTATTAAGATAATAATAAAATTCTAGTATTTCCCAGAAATTTACAGTCCCGAAAATCATGTCTGGGTCTGCATCCTTGTAATTTTCATTGATATGTATCTGGTAAAGCTTTCCCCAGTAATCAAGAAGCGCAACAGACTCCCCTATGCCTTCTGCTGCAACAAGAGCATGGCCGATATCAAGGGCGCATCCGACATTATCAAGCCCGACATCGTGAATAAACGCCATTGCTTTTCCTGTGTCCCCTATATACTGTTTCTGCCTCGGATCCTTAAGCTTTGCCTCAATGGCAATTTTCATATCCTTTGCATATTCGCCTATTTCCCTTACAGTTTCAACCAAATATTTCCAGCCCTGCACATAATTAACCTGGAAAACATAATCATAACCGTCATGCGCGGGCCACAGAAGCACACTTTGCGCATTTACCGCTTTTGCAAAATCAATGGCCTCCTTAAACAGCTTTACAGCTTCTTTCCTTATTTTTTGATCATTGGCGCAGAAAGAGCCATGCCTCCATTTCCTGTCAGCAAAACATTCTACTGCCACATTTGAGACCTTAAGACCGTAATCGCCTATTTTTTTAACCAGCTTATCTGGGTCATTTGGAAGAGGAGCTGTTGGATAAAAAGTAAACAAACCGTCAAGCCCCTTTATTTTGGACATAATTTCAAGCTGCTGTTCCACACTCATTTCGTCATAATAACCCCCGGGAACATATCTTTCAGCATAGGTACCAAGACACCATAGATGCGCATCCACATTCAGTTTCATAACTATTGCCTCCAGTCATTAAGTAAATAATAAATCAATAATCTCTATGGTATTTTTTACCATAGAGGCGGTAATTTATGCCTTTTTATTTAAACCATCAATTATTTTATTAAGGGCATTCCTGTAATAGGTAAAATTATCCCATGTGCAGTCCTGTGACACAAAATGGTCTATATGCGGGATATATCTTCCCTTTTTTAAAAGCTCTGCAGCTATTGAAAGCTCCGCGTCTATTTTTGCCCTGGTGGAGCCTTCAAAAAGCACGCGCTTATCTATTCCACCCATGAGCTGGAAATCCGGGAAATTTTTCCTTATGCGCAGCATATCATTTCCGGCAGCCCTTTCAAAAGGATACATTCCTGTAACGCCTGTCTCAACAATTAAGGGGATAAGGTCCTCAACATAGCCGTCGCTGTCTGTAAGGATTATGTCAATACCTGCCTCTTTTGCAAAATTGACAATTTTTTTATAGCGGGGCCTTAAAAATTCCCTGAAATGAGCAGGCGATATAAGGGAGCCTCCCTTGCCTGCCATATCCTCCCATATAAGTATGCAGTCCACTTTAACATCATTTACTATTGCACCGTAATACTCCAGAAGGAAATTACAAAATGTTTCGCATATATCATGAATGAGTTCAGGGTCATCATACATTACCATCATATAATCAGTAAGCCCCATTATCTGCCTTGGAAAGCCTAAAAAACCGCCGTTTGTTCCTCCAAGGCGTATGGGAAAATCCCTGTCCTTTAGCCTTGCGGCAAGGTTATCCCAGTCTGGCGGAAGCCGTTTCTTTATTGTATTGCTGCTGTAATGCTGTTTATACTCCTGCCAGCTTTTTTTGTCTTTTACCGGGTGGGCAAGCTCCATTGGAAGTGATGTTATATGTATGTCGTTTTTTAATGTGACGCCGTATTCGTCTTTATATATTATATGGGTATCAGTTTTGTCGATTTCTTCTATTTTAAACATGGGGCTGTAGTCCACCGGAAATTTTGTAAGATACTGGTCAAGCCCAAACACCGGCTGCACATTGACATCGCCTGCTTTTTCCATATCAGCATAAATATTCTTATTTGCCATTATTGCTATGCCGTCAGATATTTTATCAGGCACAGGCTCTATCATTTTAAGGCCCTGGTCAAACCACCGCCTGATGGTGCCTGCCCAGTAACCAAATTCCACCATGGGGACCTGGACACCGCTATAGTCACCATCTGCCATGCGCATTACAGATAAAAATTTTTCTCTTGAGTTCATAATCATTATTAATCTAATTATATCAATACAGTTGCAAATGCCTTTTGTTCCTGAATGCATCTATTGCTATAACAAGAACCAGCAAAGCGCCTTTTACAACCATTCTCAGGAATACAGGAACATTTAGAAGCACCATTCCGTTTGTAATTGTCTGGATAATTATAAGGGCTATAAAAACTCCAAGATAGTTACCCCTGCCGCCACCGACAACCACTCCGCCAAGAACTACAATAGTAAGAACCTCAAGCTCTGCACCCGTGCCATACTCTGGCCTTCCTGAGCCAAGCTGAGAGATAAGCAATAGCCCTGCTACAGAACAGAAAAAACCGCTTATAACATATGATAATATTTTTATACGGTCAACAGGTATACCGGCAAGCCTGGCAAGTGTTTCGTTGCCTCCAATGGTAAAAAGATCCCTTCCGAACCTTGTGAACTTTAATATGAGAGTTAAAGCTACAAATGCAATGATTATATAAAGAGTAGTTATTGGAAATACATTACCAAGATAAATCCTTCCAAAATTCTGCACAAATACATTATATACCCTGGGATTTAAATCAGCCCAGAAATAGCAAACTCCCCTGAAAATAGCAAGTGTGCCCAGCGTTGTAATAATAGGGTTTATTCCCACTTTTGTAATTATAAGCCCGTTAATTAAGCCTACAGTGCATCCTATTGCTATAGCTATAAGAAAGACCCAGGGAGTAGCTACCTCTATTCCTTTCATTAACAGTACTGAGCTCACTATGCCTGCAAGACCTGCAGTTGAACCAATTGCTAGATCAAAACCTCCACCAATCATTACAACAGTCACTCCTGCTGCTAGAATCCCAAATACTGCAAAATTATTATAAATTCCTTTAATGTTCTGTATTGTAAGGAATTTATCGCTTGTAAGGGAAAATAGCAGCATCATAACAATATAAATTCCTATCAGTGTAGGTGTTGGTGTTCTTAAAAAACTTAAAAACCCAGAATATTTTTTCACAGCTTTTTCCATTTATGTTCTCCTCCTGGCAACTGCCTGCCTAATTTCATATGTTGAAACTACAAGTATCAGGACAGAACCCTGTACCATTTGAATGTAAAAATAGTAAATATTCATTATTGTAAGGAAATTATAAAGCACACTTAAAATAAACACTCCTGCAAGTGTTCCAAGTATCTGTCCCCTGCCTCCTCCCAGGGCAGTTCCGCCCAGTATAATAGCTGATATAATCACAAGTTCCTGGCCCTGTCCGTGCTGCGGCATCCCGACCGCAGATAAAGACGTAAGCACCAGTCCGCCAAGAGCAGCCGCTGCTCCACAAAATAAAAAGCCGATAAATTTCACTTTTTTAACATTTATGCCTGAAAGAAACGAAGCGAGCGGATTTGCCCCAATAGCATATATCCTCCTGCCCCATTTTGAATGATTCATAATAATATAAGTTATGATAAATACTGCTACCAAAAGAACTATTGGAAACGGGATAACTTTAAATACAAAACCCCTGCCAATATAATCTATGACCGTATTTAGGGCAAGTTTGGATTCCCCGTTTGTAATAGTGTAACCTATGCCTCTCCATATAAACATTGTACCTATGGTAGCAATAATAGAATTTACCCCTACAACTGTTACAAGCATTCCATTAAATGCACCCATTGCAAATCCGCCGGCAAGCGCAATTATCACTACAAGCCAGCCCGGCAAACCCTTTTCAAGCAGTAAAGCAGTAAGGCACGCTGTAAGGCCGATATTTCCGCCAATGGAAAAATCTATTTCTCCGGAAACCATTACCATTGTAAGTATTGCAGCAATTATCCCGACAAATGAAAGATTATTAATCATTGGAATAAGATTCAATTTAGAAAAGAAAAATGGCCTTCCCACATATGAAAATAATGCAAACATTACAACAAGAATAAGAAAAAGTATTGCTGTATTATTTAATCTTACTTTCTTTTTTTGTAAAACATCAACAGTCTTATCATCTACCATAAACCCTCCCTATATTATTACAGGCATGCTGAACGAAGCAGACCTTCTTCTGAGGCATCGCATATTTTATATTCTTCCGTAAACCTTCCCTTGCTCATAACTATTATTCTATCAGCAATAGAAAGAATTTCCGGAAGCTCTGAGCTTATCATGATTATTGAAGAGCCTTTTTCACATAAATCCTGCATCAATTTATATATTTCAATTTTTGCGCCTACATCAACTCCTCTTGTGGGCTCATTTAAAATTATTATTTGCGAACCACTTTCAAGCCATTTGGCAAGAACGACTTTCTGCTGGTTTCCCCCTGAAAGGCTGTTTACCTCCTGTTCAACTGAAGGTGTTCTTATCCCTATTTCATCTACCCAATTACCAGCTTTCCTGCGTTCCTGGTTCCTGGCTATCAGAAAACTTTTTCCAAGTTCTTTAATGTTTGCAAGGGTTATGTTTTCTTTAACGCCCATCATAAGCGCAAGGCCCTCAATTTTCCTGTCAAGGGGCACCAGTCCAATTTTTGCATCCCTTGCCATGCCCGGACTTTTAATTCTAAGTTTTTTACCGTTAACTATTATCTCTCCATTTTTTATCTTATTTGCACCAAAAAGGGCTTTAACAAGTGAACTCCTGCCTGAACCAAGCAGGCCAAATATTCCAAGTATCTCACCTTTCCTTAGCTTAAAACTTATATTGTCAAACCCTTCAGCACCAAGATTATTAACTTCCATGACCACGCCACCAATGGGTACGTGCCTTTTGGGATACATGTCTTTTATGTCCCTTCCAACCATCATTTCCACAAGTTTATTGGAATCAGATTCTTTTGTTTTAAGTGTTCCGACTTTTTTCCCGTCCCTAAGCACTGTTACCCTATCAGTTATTTCAAAAATTTCTTTCAGCCTGTGTGAAATATATATTATTGCAACACCTTTTGTTTTTAAGGCCTGTATTATCTTAAAAAGGGATTGTGTTTCCTCTTCTGAAAGAGCTGCAGTGGGTTCATCCATGACAAGTATTTTTGCTTCCTGTGAAATTGCTTTGGCAATTTCCACAATCTGTTTTTCAGAAACAGTCAAATCTCCAATTATTGCATTGGGATCAAGTTTAACATTCATAACAGCAAGCAGCTCCTCAGCTTTTTTATTCATGCCTTTCCAGTCTATGATCTTTAATGGTCCTTTTACCAGCTGTTCACCAATAAAAATATTTTCAGCCACTGTAAGATTATTTATAGTATTTAACTCCTGGTATATTACCCTTATGCCTGAAGACATAGCTTCAGCAGGACCCTTTATTTCAAATTTCTGGCCATCAATAAAAATATCTCCAGAGTCTTTTATGTAATTGCCCGCAAGTATTTTTATAAGGGTTGACTTGCCTGCACCATTTTCCCCAAGTATCCCCAGTACTTCACCTTTATACAAATCAATTGAGACATTGTCTAATGCTACAACTCCAGGAAAAGTTTTCGTAATATTTTCCATTCGCAAAACTATTCCATTACTGTCTGACACTTTATCACCACCCGTATAGCAAAATTGAGGAGACTGGCTAAAACAGCCTCCCCAATTTTTTGATAATTTATGACATTGTTAATATCATTTCTGGCATATCATGTTTTATTATACTAATATACTATTTATTCAGGATACCATTCATCAATATTATCTTTATTTATTACAACATTTTCAACATAAAGGAATGGCGGAACAATTTGGCCCATCATAAGTGCAACTGCTGCAGGTACAAGATACTCCCCATATCTTTCAGGGAAAAACGCAACTGAACCGTCTGTAAGTCCATCACGGATTTGCTGCTTGCCAACATCATCACAGCCCATTGTAACTATAAACCATTTTTCAGGATCCCATCTGCCTGCAGTCTGTATGGCTGCAATACAACCGCTCATGGTCTGCTCATTAATTGATGTCATTGCAACATATTGTGCATCAGGTATTGTTGAAAGTATGTCTGTCATAGCTTTGTTGGCCTGCTCTGCTTCGCCGGCTCCGCCGTCTGCCCTGTAAGTAATAGGATCAATTTTTTCTGCACCATATTTGTCAACAAAAGCCTGGTAAAAACCTTCTGATCTCAGCATAAGGATATCGCCACCGGCAGGAAATTGCATAAGCACTATTGCATCAAGCATATCAATTCCGCCCATTGCTTCTACTGCCGCTACTGCATATTCTCCACCAAGATAAGAAACATAGAAATTGTTAACACCCATAAATGGTGCGCCAGGTGTTGGTACGTCAACAGCTATAATCGGTATTCCTGCCTGGCCGAATTTTGTAGCTATAATACTGTTTACTTTGGCATCAAACTGGAAGTTAATGAGAACATCAGGACTTTTTGCAAGCATGATATCTGCATTTTTAAGCCCGATTGTTGCATCATACTGGTTGTCAGCATAATATAGGTCTCCAGGTGCGCCACCTGCTAAAGCCCACTGTTTCTGGACATCTGACCAAACTGATTCGCAGAAAGGTATTCCACCCATTATGTTTGTAAAGGCAAGTGTTTTGCCTGCTGCAGGTGCATCAGGATATGCTTCACCTTTTTTAGCTACTTCCCTGAGCATTTCGTAATAATCATATGCAGCCTCTCCAATAACTTCAGCTGCTTTGGTTTCTTCGGCTTTTTGTGCCTGTACACAACCTGAAAAAGAAATTGTTGCCGCCAGTACTACAACTAGAATTGCTGCCAATAATACTACAGTTTTTTTCATTTTTCCTCCTTTTTATTAATTGGTTTTTATAAAATGATTTTTGCCTGTTATTTTCACATTCTCCTTTCAATTAAGTTTTTAACATAAAAATAGAATAGCTTTTGACCATAAGAGATTTCAGAATGAAATATAATTTAGAAAAACGATTTTCTAAAAATACCATACAATATTTATTTTGTCAATATTTTGTCATTTAGTGTCATTTAAATAATTTTTTATATACCATCAATCATACTGTTTAATTGTTCCCTGTAATACTTAAAATTGCCCCAGGGTACTTCCGGGGGAATCAAATGGTCACCGAAAGGTATGTATCCCCCCTGCTTTAAAAGCCATTGGACCGGCTCAAGTATTTCATCAATTCTTTCTTTGCCTTTGGCAATTTCAAGCTTTGGAATGCCACCCATAATAAAAAGGCCGGGGTAATCTTTTCTAAGCTTTACAACATCCATGCCTGCGCTTACTTCCATAGGGTAAAGCCCTGTTACCCCTGCATCTATAAATATTGGAACAAGTTCATTGCAGTCTCCATCTGTATCAACAAGAAAAATATCAATTTTTTTACTCTTTAAAAAATTCGATATTTTTTTGTAGTACGGCGCCATAAACTCCCTGATTAGAACAGGGGAAACCATAGAACCTTTACCGGATGATATATCCTCCCAAATATTGCATAAATCTATATCAGTATAAACAAGTATTTCTTCCCAGAGAGCAATCCATATGTCGGTTAGCCGGTCAAGAATATCTTTTATAAGGTCGGGATGGTCATAATAAAAAAGAAATAAATTTTCATAACCTATAAGATGAGTTAAAGTGCCAAATATGCCATTGGGATAACCCCCTACTGCAAGAGGATAATCCCTTCCCTTATATTCCTTAACTAGTTCATCCCAGTTTGCCGGAAGCCTGTCTTTTATATTATCAAGTCGCATTCTCTGGCTTTTAATCTCCTCCCATGACTTCCAGTCTTTTATCGGCCAGTCAAGCCCTGCCGGAAGCACCTGTTCTGATTTTGAAAACCTCCTGGTGCATCCGTCAAGGTCTATATAGTCAATATATTTTTCATCTTCAAAAATAATTTTGGTTTCAAATTGCGGATAAAAAAGCTGTTCTGCGCAAACTATTATCTGCACTTCATCCATTTTAAAATAGTTTTTAACGTCTTTATCAACTGCAAAACCCTGGGTGGGCCAGTAAAGCCCCCCTGCGCATACAGGCATGCCATCTGGAAGCTTTACTCCATCGGGCTGGTTAAACATTTTTTCAAAAAGGTTTTTGTCTTTTTTTAAAAAATGCCTCCACACTGCAGTATAAAGTGAAGCAGTGCTATTAACTATATTTACAGGCACAACAGGATAATTATTTAACGGCAGTCCCTCGCAGTACCAGTTATTCAGCGTTTTACCCCAATACCCAAATTCCCATTTTACTGAACTTGCTTTCTGCTTAAAGTGCGCGCATTCTATAAATTTCTCTCTTGTGTCCATAGATCACCTGTTGCAAAGATTTTTAAATTTTATTTTAAAGAAGTCCTTTTTTCCTGTAATACTCTGTGGCTTCTTTTAATATACTGTCAATTTCTTTGTCCTGCTGGGGAGTTAGAGGAACAGGCTTATGTGTCGCCACTATTTCCTCATATTTTTCTTTTGCCTTATCAAGAGCTGTTTTTTTGCCGGTGTTAATCCATTCCTGATAAGATGATTTATCAAACATTTTCGGCATATAATCTTCTGTTTTCCACATGGTCCTTGTCTGTTTGGAATTCAGGAAAGTTCCGCTGCTTGCCACTTCCTTAATTACGTCAAGTCCTATTGTTTCATCATTTACAGTAAATCCTTCAACAATGCGGCCTATTGTCTTTGCTATATCATCATCAAGTATTGCAAGAACCGGATTGTATGCAAGCTCTGCAGTAACCCCGCCGTGAAGGACTATAAGATTGGCGCCTGAAAGTGCAGATGCCGTTGCAAGCGGAAGCTTTTCGGCCCCAAGCTGGTAGTCAATTATTTTTGCATTGGAAAAAGCTGAACCGGTATTGTTTACCGGTATATTATAGTGATAGTGCCATATCTGGTTATATGCCATCTGGTGAAGCGCAATAGCAGCAGTGCCGAAGTTTAAATCGCCAGTCTGCATATTCATTGCAGACACAAAATTATTTGCAATAATTCCGCATCCCGGTTTTATGCATTGCAGAAGCACAATAATTGCAAGAAGCTCTGCGTTGTGGGAAACAGATGCGCCTGCAATCGTAATCGGATGAGAGCCGCCCATTATTGAGCCGGAGGCTATATATATTGGAAATCCTGCATCAAGATAATGAAAAGCGGCATTGCACGGATCCTCTGCAAGTGACAGCGGCGCCGCACCTTCAACACAGCCCATTATCTGGGCGCCCACAGCCTGCGCAATTTTAGTTTCCCATATAAAAGAGTCTGTTGGCTGAGCTCCCCTTGAGGCAGCTCATTACGGGTGGAACTCCCTCCAGTTCGAAATAAGGGGTATATGAAGGAAAGACATTTACTGAATCAAGATAGTCCGACACCATAACACCAATATTATTCTGCTCAAGGGTTGGCATTGTAACAATTCCTGTATCAATATCAACATGCCTTGCGCCTGCCGAGTTCATGAAATACATTGTATTGCCGCCAAGCCTTATGCTTTTTTCGCTATCTCTGGCCTTAAGATAAAAACTTGAAGGTGTTTTTGAAATTGCCCACTGCACCAGGCTCGGGGGTATTTTTGCTGTCATTGATGCGTAATCTACAATGCAGCCATGCTCTTCAAGTAGCTTTAAAGCCTTTTGTGATTCATACTTAAAACCTACTTCTTCCAGAACATTCAGCGATGCAGTGTGTATCTGTTCTATCTGTGAACTGGAAAGCACCTTTACAGGCTCAAAATTTAATTTATATCCTTTTTGCATAATTATCTGTTCCTTTCACTTATCTTAAAGACACTGAAGTTCATAAAAAACTTTTGAAATCAAGATTTTTACCTTTATAAAAACAAAGAGAAAAATCCCATGTTTAAATTAATCAATGCCCATAAATCTTCTGCAGATTTTTACACCTTCAGGGGCTGTTGAGCCATAACCGTCTGCTCCAATGGAGTCGGCAAATTCCTGGTTTATGGGGCTTCCCCCAACAATTATCTTTACCCTGTCTCTTATACCTGCATCTTTTAAACCTTCGATTACTTTTTTCTGTTCCATAGCAGTTGTTGTAAGAAGAGCCGACATTGCAAGTATGTCTGCATTTTCCTCCTTTACAGCTTTTAAAAAATCTTCACCTTTTACATTTATGCCAAGATCAATAACTTTAAAGCCGGCAGCATACAAAAGCGTTGCAACCATGCCCTTGCCTATTGAATGAATATCTCCAAACACTGTACCTATAACAACTTTACCCACAGAAGACTCACTGCCTCCCTGTTTTTGGATCGCCTCATTTATGACTGGAAATGCTTTTTTTAAAACTTCAGAAGCGCAAACAAGATCAGGCAGGAACAGGTCGCCTTTGCCAAACCGCTCACCCACATCCCTGATTGCCTCAGTTAAAGCATTTGCAGCCTTAAGAGGATCTGTTCCGGATTCAATAGCATCTTTTGCAGTCTCCTCTGCATTGTCTATATCAAAATTAAGTACAATGTCTTTTAACTGCTGTACAAAATCTGCCATCGCGGGCCTCCTTTTTTGATTGTTTTTTATTATTTAATTTCAATTGATACTTTTTATAAATATATTTTCCGTTTTAATCCTTATTTCGGGACAGCTGTGGATCCCCTGACTATAATTTCCGTTTCAAGAACAATATTCTTATTTTCCACCTTTTTACCTTCAATTATATCAAGCAACAGATTTGCTGCTGTTGCCCCCATTATTTTTTTGGGCTGCTTTACAGTAGTTAGTGGAGGGTCTGAAAATTCACATATTATCTCATTATTAAAACCCATAACTGATACATCCCCCGGAACCTTTAAGCCAAATTCCTTAAATGCATGAATTGCGCCTATTGCAAGAAAATCAGCAAGATTAAGGTATGCAGTTGCAATCTTTTTTTCCTCAACTCTTCTTTTAATAAGTTTGTATGTGGCCTTGAGCTCGTCAAGGCGCATAAGATCGTCTATTATTACAATATCCGGGTCATATTCAATATTATTTTTTGCAAGGCCTGCACAATAACCTTCATACCTTCTTCTTATTGTTGTCTGGTTTTTAAAAGGAAAAGTTATAAAGCCTATTTTTCTATGGCCAAGGTCATAAAGGTACTGGAAGGCATTCTGCATGGCGGCCTTGTTGTCTATAAGCACAGATGGTATTTCGCTGTTCTTAAGCTCCCTGTCAAGAACTACAACCGGTATATTTGAAAGATGGGCTTTTTTAATATGATCATATGAATCATAACCGCAAAAAAACATAAGACCGTCAATTGTCTGGTCTATCATAGCATTCATCTGCCGCTCTTCCTCATAAATGTCATAGAATGTACATCCGAGTATAAGGGTATAGTTTCTGGCACGTGCGGCCTCTTCAATGCCACGCAGCACCTGGGCAAAAAATGGCTGTGCTATATCTGGAAGGATTACCCCAAGAGTGCGTGTACTTTTTGTGCGCAGCCCCCTTGCAATAATATTAGGCCTGTAATTAAGTTTTTTTATTGCCTTTTTTACAGCGTCAGCCGTTTTATCTGAAACAAACTTGGTTTGGTTTATAACATGAGAGACTGTTGATATTACAACGCCGGACTCTTTGGCTATATCTTTTATGGATGGTTTTTTAACAGATTTATTCATGTGTTAATATATAACAGAAAAACGTTTTTCTGTCAATATATGTTAATTAAATAATCCTCCAGTATATTTTTTATAATAGTGCGGATATTATGCTATTATTAAATACAATAATTAATAAAACCAGCAGTATAGTTGCCTTTTAAAAAAACTAAAGGTTTATTAAAAAATGGATAAAAAAGAAATAGTTTCTGTTTTAAATAAAATAAGCATACTGTATGAGCTAAAAGGCGAAAACTTCTTTAAAATACGGGCATACCAGGCTGCTGCAAGGGCGCTTGAACTATCTGATATCAATATAGATAGCAATACTTTAGAAAGTGAACTCATTTCAATAAAAGGAGTAGGCAAAAGCATAGCCGCCCAGATAATTGAGCTTTCCAAAAACGAGTTGCCTGATTTATATAAAAACCTTAAATCATCAATTCCTGCCGGTCTTCTGGAAATGCTTAAAATACAAAAACTTGGGCCCAAAAAAATAAAATTTCTTTATGATGAAATGGGCATTTCAGATATTGGCCAGCTTGAATCAGCATGCATTGAAAACAGGATTGCAGGGCTTCCAAATTTCGGCAAAAAAACGCAGGACAATATACTTCACGGCATTGAACTGGTAAAGAAATTCAGTGAAGCCTTTCTTTACAGCATTGCTGCAGGCCAGGCAGAAACAATAGTGGAAAAATTACAAAGCTCAGGGCATATTACACATATCAGCATTGCAGGAAGCCTCAGGAGAAAAAAAGGCGTGGTAAAGGATATTGATATAGTGGCCTGCACACAAAACCCTGGTGATGCAATGGATATTTTCACAGGGCTTTCCCAGGTAAGTGAAATTACAGCAAAGGGGGAAACAAAGTCATCAGTAAGGCTGAAATCAGGTATTAATGCAGATTTAAGGATTGTTGAAAACTTCCAGTATCCTTATGCGCTTCATCATTTTACAGGCAGCAAGGAACATAATACTGCAATGAGGTCACTTGCAAAAAAATCAGGCATTAAGATGAACGAATACGGGCTGTTTAAAAATGATAAGCTGATTAAATGCAGGGATGAAAAGGAAATATTTTCTGTATTTAATATGGAATATATTGAACCTGAATTAAGGGAAAATACCGGCGAGATTGAAGCAGCAGCTTCTCGTAGTCTGCCCGGCATCATAGATGATAAAGATATCCTGGGGCTTTTCCATTTCCACACTGATTACTCAGATGGAAATATGAGCTTAAGACAGGCAACTGTGCGCCTTATTGAAATGGGTTTCTCTTACTGCGGCATTTCCGATCATTCAAAAACAGCTGCTTATGCCGGGGGGATTGCAGATGAAAAAATTGCTGCATATATTGAAAACACTAATATTGTAAAGAACGAATTTAAAGAATTTACAATATTTAGCGGAATTGAGTCTGACATCCTTGCAGACGGCAGCCTTGACTACAGTGACGAAATACTTTCACTTTTTGACTTTGTAATAATAGCGGTTCATTCCAGTTTTAACATGAACCGCAAAGCAATGACAGAGCGGATAATAAAAGGGATGCAAAACAGGTTTGCAACAATACTGGCTCATCCAACCGGCAGGCTTTTGCTTGCAAGGGATCCTTATGATGTTGATATAAACGAAATTATTGATGCTGCCAGTGCTTATAATGTTGATATAGAAATAAATGCAAGCCCCTTCAGGCTTGATCTTGACTGGCAGAACTGCAAGTATGCAAAAGAAAAAAATGTGAAAATTTTTATAAACCCCGATGCCCACAGCCTTGAAGGATTTAATGATTACAGATACGGCGTAAATGTTGCAAGAAAAGGCTGGCTTGAAAAAACAGATATTGTAAACACCTGGCAAGCTGATAAAGTGGCTCTTCATTTAAGCCGTAAAAAACAGGCCAAATAAAGTTCCGTTCGCAGTCATTTATATAAATAATATTCTCCTCCATAATTATAAAGTTCCAAAAACCCTTACGGAAAACTATTAAAATTATATCTTCCTGCCTCTAATATTTAACATAGATTTAACCTGCAATTAACCTATATGAAAAAATAACAGTATAAAATCCCTTTAAATTTAAAAAATATTATCAAAAAAGTTAGAAAGGGTATTTTATGGAACCGGAAATGGCAATTGATTTTATCTGGATTCTGCTTGCTGCTTTTCTTGTTTTTTTAATGCATGCAGGATTTACGCTTGTTGAGGTTGGATTTACGCGGGCCAAAAATTCAGTGAATATTATCATGAAAAACTTCATGACCATTTCACTGGGACTGTTAATCTATTTTCTTATAGGTTATGGGCTGATGTTCGGCACGTCTGCAGGCGGATTTATAGGCACTGATAATTTTATATTAAGGCTTGCAGGAAACGGAGATACTTCAAATTTTGTTATATGGCTTTTCCAGGCAGTATTTGCCGCAACTGGTGCAACAATAGTATCAGGAGCAATGGCTGAGAGAACAAAATTCCCCAGCTACCTTGTATTTTGCCTGGTGATTACTGCTTTTGTATACCCGGTGGTGGGCCACTGGGTGTGGGGCGGCGGATGGCTTGCTGATATGGGCTTTATTGATTTTGCAGGTTCAACAGTCGTTCACTCAGTTGGCGGTTTTTCAGCTCTTGCAGGCGCCATGATTCTTGGCCCAAGACTGGGCAAATATAATAAAGACAAATCATCCAATGCTTTTCCCGGGCATAATATACCGCTTGCTGCGCTCGGTGTCTTGATTCTATGGTTTGGATGGTTCGGGTTTAATGCCGGAAGCACACTATCCGGTTCAAGCCCTGCAATTTCTTTTATTGCGGTAAATACTGCACTTGCAGGAGCTGCAGGGGCGCTGGGTTCAATGGCTTATGTGTGGATAAAGTATAAAAAGCCTGATGCATCAATGGTTTTAAACGGCGCGCTTGCGGGCCTTGTGGGCATAACTGCAGGATGTGCAGTGGTGTCACCTGTTAGCGCTATGATAATAGGATTTATAGCTGGTATAATTGTCGTTGTTTCAGTTGAACTGTTTGACCGAAAATTGCGTATTGATGATCCTGTAGGCGCTATATCTGTGCATGGCATATGCGGCGTATTTGGAACTCTTGCTGTCGGGTTTTTTGCCCAGTCTTCATATGTAGAGATTGCCGGTTTTCCAGGGGCAAGCGGGCTTTTCTTTGGCGGAGGAGCTAAACTTTTATTGACACAGCTTATAGGCTCAGCAAGCGCAGTGGCCTGGAGCTTTTCTATAATGCTTGTTTTATTTGTTGCAATGAAATATACAATAGGCCTGAGGGTGTCAAGAAATGAAGAACTGAAAGGCCTTGACATACCCGAGCATGGAATGGAAGCATACAGCGGATTCCAGATTTTTACAAACGAATAGAATAATGTATTTTATTAAATAAAAAATATTGTCAAATTATTTACAGGGAGAAGAAAATGAAATTAATTATAGCGATGATACAGCCTCATAAGCTTCCTGATGTTAAAAAAGCTCTTTTTGAAGAGGACGTATTCAAAATGACTGTAACCAATGTGCTGGGATGCGGACAGCAGAAAGGCTATACTGAAACATACAGGGGCGTAATATATGAGGTGAATCTTTTAAAGAAGGTAAGGCTTGAAATAGCAGTAAACGATGATTTTGTCGAAAGGACAATAAAAGCTATTAAAAAAGGGGCATATACCGGTAATATAGGGGATGGAAAGATATTTGTTCTTGATTTGCCCAGATGCATCAGGATAAGGACAGGCGAAGAAGGCCATGATGCAATAGGCTAAGCAGAATAACTGCTCTATTCTATTGATTAAAGCAGGCAATAAAGAAGTGCTTGAACTTTGCAGTTAAAAGAAGCCCTTTATTGCCTGCTTCTTATTATGCAAAATGATATATTATGTTCTTGAATAAAATGATAATTATCCCGGATAAAATAAGATGCAAAATAAGCAGGAAAATTTAAATTACTGTAAACAATTTTTAGAAAAATATATAATTAAGAATTATTTCTACAAATCTTAATGTTTTAAAAAATGAAGAAATCAAATTTTGATCTTTACGCGCCGGCATTTAATAATATAGATAAGATACTGGAAATACTTGACCAGGATTATCCGGCACAAACCCATACCTCCCTTAACCATGAAAATGCTTTCCAGCTTCTTGTTGCAACAATACTTTCAGCGCAAAGCACAGACAAACTTGTAAACAAAGTAACTCCAAAACTATTTAAAAAATATAAAAAGCCGCAGGATTTTATTGACGTAAGCATAGAAGAGCTGGAGGAAGATATACGTTCAACCGGTTTTTATCATAATAAGGCAAAGAACATACAGGCCTGCGCGCACGGCATTGTTGAAAAGTTCGGCTCTGTTGTTCCCGGCAATATTGAAGATCTTACAAAGCTTGCCGGAGTCGGCAGGAAAACTGCCAATGTTGTTCTTGCCAATGTATTTGGTGCCCAGGCAATAATAGTTGATACACATGTGCTGCGAATCACCCAGCGACTCGGGCTTACAACGAACGCGGATGCAGTAAAAATTGAGTTTGATATGATGAAAATAATTCCGCAAAAAAAATGGACAGATTTTTCCCACCAGATTATTGCCCTGGGTAGAAGCATATGTGATGCCAAGAAACCTAATTGCCCAGTATGCCGCCTTCTTCCCTACTGCAGGTTCGGGCAGGAAAAAGTGTAAACTTGCTTATAATAATCATGAAATAAACAGGTCAAAAAAATGGCAGTAAGTTTTTTTTACCGTTTTGGCCCGGACGATATATAAGATAAGTGCAGCAATATGGAAAAAACCCTGAGTAAAAAACCTTTATCTTTGGTTTTAATTATAGAGCAGCGCGTTTAAGCTCACATGCCTGTTTTTATCAAAATTTTCTTGCCCGCCGGGCGAAAAAAGCTCGATTTTCTTAAAACCTGCATTTTTTGCCATTTTTAAAAAAAGGCTTTTGCGGAGCGTGCACATAAAAGATGTGCTGACCTGGAAATCTTCAATACTGCCAGAAGGAGCGATTTTGATTTTAATAAAATCAGCCATTGTTTTTATTTTTCCAAACTGGAAATGCTTCAAAGTAATGTACTTGAATTCATCTTTTGCAAAAGTTTTGGGACTGTAATATCTTTCTTTTTCAATTATTTTTGGCTCAAAATTCAAAAACTGGAAAATGGCAAGCCCGCCGCTTACAAGCTTTCTCCGAACTGCTTTTAATGCCATTTTTACTCTTCTCCTGTTTTCAAGCAGCGCAAGGGTATTCCCCAGGCAGGTTATAAGGTCAAACTGCCCTGCAACAAGACTGTCAATGTTTTCAAAACCCCCAACAATTAGTTTTACATCCGGAGATGTTACGACAGACTTTTTTGCATATTCTATGGTTTCTGCAGCCGGGTCAATTCCTACAATCATGCTCCCGCTTTTTTCACTTTCTGCTTTTTTTACTCTTTGTCCTGTTTTAAGTGAATTTACTATTTCAGAAAAAAGCTGCACATGCCTTCCTGTTCCGCACCCTACATCAAGTATTTTATTTACTGACCTTTCTGAAATTATTTTTTCAAAAAAGCCCCTTTCCTTTTCAAAGCGTGCGGGCCAGTTTACCTGCATATCGTAAAGCGCAGGGCTGAAATCAAAATTTTTTTTATCTTTCATATTCTTCTATACAATATCATGATTATGATTTATAAAAATTATCATAAACTATTTATTTGAATAAATAAATTAAAGGTATTTTTAAAAAAGTGCCGCCGGCAATAAGACACCCTGTTCACTGCAGGAATGGCAGCCTGTCATTTTTAAGATACGCCACTGACTGGGCCGTGGCAATTATTTCTTCTTTTGCATTTTTAACAATTATTGAAAAGCTTGCAACTTTCCTGCTTCGCGCAGTTTCTTTTGCCACTGCAACCAGCCTGTCCCCGGCATTTGCAGGCTTTAAATAATTTACGCTTACATTAAGGGCAACAGCAACTGTGCCGTATGAATTTGCTGCAGAGCCAAAAGCCACGTCAAGAAGCGAAAAAACAGCCCCTCCGTGGGCAATGCCGAATATATTATTATATTCCTTCTTTACCTCCATAAAGACTGTTGAGTTTCCTTCTGAAAGTGAAAGAACTTTTATTCCAAACAGCTTTGCATAAGGCTCCTGCTCTATATTTTTTTTAATAACTTCAAGCAGTTCCATATTATTTTACTGTCCCTGTATTGTTTCTTCCTGCATTTTACGCAGCTGCATAATTATTGGATTTTTTTGAAAATCAATATTATCATTAAGCACAGGTTCGCCTTTTTTTATGCCTTGTTTTAATACGCAGCCCTGCGCCAGCCCGATTGGCAGGCACCCTTCTTTTTTTGCTGTCCCGTAAAGCTCAATCTGCCCGTAAACAGTGTAGCCGCCTATTCCATCCAGCACTTCCCCGGCAGCCAGATCTTTTTTTGCGACAGTAATGACTTCTGATACAAGCCCCCCGTTTTGCGGCGCAATCCATGCTTGCCTGTTAAAATATGCAAGTGCAACAGAAAGCGGGGTTTCAATGTTTGTAAGATGATAGGGCCTGTACAAAAGATAATTCGGGCCTTTTCCAAGATTAAGATAATTAATTGTATCTTTGACCAGTTTGTTTTCAGTGCTGTAAACAAGAAAAACTCCCGGCGCAAGATCTCCAATTACAAAATCAACAACGCCTTCTTTTTCAAGAACGCCACCCTGGGCCTTAAGGCAGAATTTTGAAACAATGTCTTTAATGTCTGCGTGCAGCCCATGCATTCCCCTTACATCAGGAACAAGCCCTGTCGCATTTGAAAGGCATGCCATTTCAACCATGGATTTTGTACCGTCAACAAAAGATGTCATCATTTTTGCGCTGGATCCTTTTTTAGCAGCATATTCAGCAAGAGTTTCAGGGTTGGCCTGGCAATCAAGAGGATTATTCTTACCTTTGCCTGCGCAAACTATTTTAAAACCCATACCGTCTGCAAAATCATAAAGTTCCTTTAATGCTGCAGGCTCATCTCCTGCTGACAGAGTATAAACCCGGTTTTTGTTCTCTGCTATCTTTTTTAGTATGGGCCCGACAGTGACATCAGTTTCAACATTTAATGTTACAACGTCCTTACCTGCGCATAGCGCCCCAAGAGCTATTTCAGCTCCTGATGCCGTAAAACCTGTTGCATCAACAATTACGTCAATGTCCTCAATCTGCCACAGTACTGAAAAATCATTCGTAAAAATAACACTGCCGTGCCTGACAGCAGCGTTTAATCTTTCTTTTCCTATATTGCTTAACCCCCCTACATTTGCAATATTTCCGGCCTCGCAATTCTGCAGTATTTCCTGGAGATTTAAAATCCCGCCTTCTTTTAGCTCAGTGTTTTCCCATGCAACAATATCAGTGCCCCTGGGGCCAAAAATTTTTTTTATCTGCCCTGCTTTGCCGGCATTTAAGTCCGACACTGCGCATACCCTGAATCCTTTAATACCCTCAAGATGCGATACAAGGCAAAGCCCCATCTGGCCGAGGCCCACAATGCCGACTTTTATTGATTTATCCTGGGCAGCAAGCTCTTTTAGCTTTTCATTTAATCCAAGCAAAATTATCCTCCATCATGCCGCTGTTAAACATTACCGTAAAATCACTTAAATATGCCAGATATCTTAATTAAAATTTAACTCAAGCATTTTTAAATCACTTTTTTTATTTCAAATATATACTAATTACTGGGCTGCTATATTTGCAAAGAATGCATTTTTCTCTGCTTCATTATAACCGACTGCTGAAGCCTTGCCGAATGTCTGGGGCCATGAATTAAACTTTTGTATGGAAACGTCCCCGTACCCCATGGAAAGAAGCGCAGGAAGCATTGCCTGTGCCTGGGAAAGCGAAATATTTGACCACACAAACTGGCTCAGCCCGTTTAGAAAGCCTGCGAGATTCCCGGAGTTTACCATCCCTTTTTTCTGCATTAGCAGATCAATTAAAAGCATGCATGACTGTGTTTCCCTTGCATATGCGCCGCCGCCGTAAAGCGTCCTGCCATACCTTGACCTGCATATTGCAAGCGCCTGGTCCCCGTTTAAATGATGGGTCCCTGCATTTATTGTAATTGTATATTTATCTGCAATGTTTTCCTCAATATTTGTGGTAACTCCGCCAAGATAATTTATAAGGGGGGCAAAACCGTCAAAATCAGTAATTACATAAAAATCTATTGGAATTCCTGTGAACTGTTCAAAAGCTGCCTCGGCAAGCCCAACACCCCCAATAGCATGCGCGCCGTTTATTTTAGTCTTGTAATTTTTGCCCGGTATGCTTGCCCAGGTGTCTCTTGGTATTGGAACCAGTACAGCCTTGCGAGTATCAAGATTTATATGGACAAAAATATTTATATCTGTCCTTCCATTAACCCTTCCGCCTGGCCTGCCCATGCCGCTGTCATCTCCCCAGATAATGAAATTAACTTTATTTCCCTGGGCAAAACCCTGCGATGATCCGGATATGGATCCCCCGCTGCCTGACACAACAGTTGTAGGGCCCTTATACCCTGCATACGGCACTATTGCATAATAGGCGCAAAGTTCTACAAATTCCTGGGACTGGACAAAACCGTCAACCACTGACTGCCTTGAAGTACCGCTGTTAAGGCGCGAAATCCAGGTGTTATAACCGGACGCGTCAGGCTCCCTGTCAAAGAAGGCCCTGTAAAGAATTGTTACAAATGCGGCATTATCATGGTTTTTATCAGTAAATTCCTTGCTGAAAATAAAACCTTTTGCTACATCTGCGCCAGTTTTCCTTCCGCTCAGCAGGTCCCCTACCCATGTATTTAACCCTGCAGAATCTGGCTGCCTGTCAAGGCATAGCTGGTAAAATCTTGTTACAAAAGCCTGCAGCTGGCTGTTATTGCCCGCACTTATGTATGAGGGTGAAATAAGGCCTATAAGGATAGTAATAGTTAGAACAATAACAAGATATTTCCACTTGCCCTTAAGCCTGCCGGTACTGTTTTTCATTGGGACCTCTCTGCTTGTGTTTTTAATAGACAGTTTTAAATGATTTAAATTTTACATTAATTTGAATAATTTGTAACTTAAAAAACCTAAAAAAATTACTTTTTATTTGAAGCATGTATGCCGGGCCTTGTCAGGGCAAAATCATATTTTACAGGGTCATTGGGATCATACTTTTTGAGGTATTCAGTTACCTGCAGCGCTGTTGCCATATCAGCCTGTTTTCTTTCTGTAAAACCGTATCCAAGACAAACCCTGTGCATATGTATATCAAGAGGGACTATGAGTTTGTTTACAGCAATATTGTCCCAGCACCCGAGGTCCACATTATCTTTTCTTACCATCCATCGCAGGTAAAGATTAATCCTTTTATAGGCGCATTTACCGGTAGGCATGGGAACAAGGCTGTTATAGCATTCGCATTTGCCCATTCTCAATTCTTTAATAAAATTAAGAATGGCCGGCAGCATTTCTTTGTCTTTATCATAGCCGGAAATAAAGCATTCATTTAAGGAACCGAATTTTTTCAGTACGCGTCCAATGTTTAAAAGAAGCTCTGCAAGTTCAAATCCTGCAGTAAACCTGTGTTTAAATGAAGAAAAA
>VGAZ01000002.1 GCA_016870615.1 Actinomycetota bacterium
CCGCGGGCGGGATTATTGAGCCTTAAAGGCTATGCCCTGACGCACCAGGTTTTTTCAATCTTTATCCTGGTATTTGGGCCCGTGCTCCACCACCCTGACAGGCAATATTATAAAATACCAGCATATTAGCAGCACAGGTCATAATTCAGGCAAAGAATATGATTCCGGCATAAATTATCCTTGCTGATTATATTCCGAAAGAATTCAGATCATCAAACTGGATCCTGGATTATATCGATGCGAGAACTTTTAAACTAAATAGTAATTATAGAGTATTAGTCCAGTATCTAATAATATCATTTTCGTTTGCAGCTAAAACCTGGCGATCTAAAGCCCTTTTCTTCTTGACTAATGATAGCTTATACGCTATCATCATATCATGGTAAAAGATGTACTGCCCAATCCAAAAAATGTTAAATTTGATGACTTGCTAAAGATATGTATAAGATATTTTGGTAAGCCAAGAACAAAGGGGAGTCATCATATTTTTAAGACACCCTGGAAAGGTGATCCCAGGATAAACATACAAAAGGAAGGCAATATGGCAAAGCCGTATCAGGTAAAGCTTGTATTAAAAGCATTGGATAAATTGAAGGTGTAAAATGGAAATAAAAAAATTAATTGAAAAATATACTTACAGGGTAGAATGGTCAGAAGAAGATAATCTGCATATTGCCAGGTGTCTCGAATTTCCGTCACTGGCTGCACATGGAAGAACAATTGAGGCTGCACTTAGGGAAATTGAAAAAGTTGTTGAAGAATCAATAAAATGGATGAAAGAGGAAAACGAAGAAGTCCCTGAACCATTTGGATTAAAAAAATATAAGGGTAATCTGACATTACGGGTTCCTGCCGAAGTTCACAGGAAATTAGCTATAAAATCTGCAGAAGAAGGGGTATCTGTTAATAAATATATTTTATCAAAGATATCTTGATATGGATTGGCTCCCCGGGTAGGATTCGAACCTACAACATTTCGGTTAACAGCCGAACGCTCTACCATTGAGCTACCAGGGAGCGAGGTAAGCCGCAATCTGTAATTATATTATATAAATACTTAATTTCAAGGAAAAAATCCCGATTTTACGAAAAAGAAATTTACTGGCAACGAAAAAATATTAAAGAGGGAACAGTCACCATTTTAATAACTTTTTTTAAGTCTCAAGAAAATCCCTTAAAGCGCCGCTTCTGTTTGGATGCCTTAATTTGCTCAAAGTCTTGGATTCAATCTGCCTTATTCTTTCCCTTGTTACCCCAAATTCCCTGCCGACTTCCTCAAGAGTTCTGGGGTGGCCATCCTGCAGTCCAAACCTTAACTGTATGACTTTTCTTTCCCTCTCGTTTAAAGAGCCCAGTACAAGATTAAGCTGGTCCTGCAGCATAGTAAATGAAGCTGCATCAGCAGGAGCCTCTACTTCTGAGTCTTCTATAAAATCACCGAGATGGCTGTCCTCTTCCTCGCCAATCGGGGTCTCAAGTGATACAGGTTCCTGGGATATTTTCATGATTTCCCTGACTTTATCAGGTGTAAATTCCATATACTCTGCAATTTCCTCTGCAACTGGTTCCCTGCCCAGTTTTTGCAGAAGCTGTCTCTGCACCCTTATAAGCTTGTTTATAGTTTCAACCATATGTACCGGTATTCTTATCGTCCTTGCCTGGTCCGCAATTGCCCTTGTTATTGCCTGCCTGATCCACCATGTAGCATATGTGGAAAACTTATAGCCTTTTTTATAATCAAATTTTTCAACTGCCCTGATAAGCCCGAGGTTTCCTTCCTGGATAAGGTCAAGAAAAAGCATGCCCCTGCCGACATATTTTTTTGCAATGCTGACAACAAGCCTCAGGTTTGCTTCCACAAGCCTGCTTTTTGCGCTCATGTCCCCTTTTTCAATCCGTTTGGCAAGCTGCACTTCCTCTGCTGCGGTAAGCAGCCTGACTTTTCCTATCTCTTTTAAGTACATCCTTACAGGATCATTGGTTGGGGATTTAACAGAAAAATCCAGTTTCTTTTTTAAAATATCCTGGTCTTTTTTTGCCTGTATTATGCTGTCAATATCTTCATCATCTTCATTAACTATTTCAATTGAAAGATTCTGGAGAACATCGTAAATATTTTCAATCTGCTCTTTAGAAAGCTCAAGGTTTGAGAGTGTCTCGGTAATCTCTTCAGTCGTGAGCATACCCTCTTCCCTACCTTTGTTAATCAGGTCCTTAACCTCTTCAAGCCTGAATTCAGACATTCTCTTCATTTAGTAATCACCTCAGAAAACATATAAATATAAAAGTTTTTGAAAACTTATTTAAATTGAATAAAATAGCATAAAAATAAGCTTATAATCAGGATAGGATATTTTAACTTATTTTTAAAAAAAATCAATTAAAACTTCTTTTTTGTATCTCCAGCTCATTCAGCTTTAAAATAAGAAGCCTTATCTTCTCCTGCGCTTTTTCCAGCTTTAATAACTGTTCTTTATTTGCAGCTTCTTTATTAAGGTCTTTTTTAAAATTTTCATATTTTTTAAGAAGCTGCTTGACCTGTTCAATCTTATCAGAGATGTAAAGCTTTTTAAGGTTTTTTAATACTTCCCCGGAAGCAAAATCATAATCAGAATAATTTAAAGGACTGAAAACAATCATATTATAAAGCTTTTTTAAAGATTCTCCTTTAAGCTTATCTGACGAAATTTCAAGAGGAAAGTTTAACGTGAGGTTGCTGTCTTTGCTGCTTTTTATAATGTCTTTTATTATATTGTAAATCTCTTTTGTATCATCAAACCTGAAATATTCCTCTCCTATTTCAACAATATCACCAAAGTGCTTGCCTGCGCCGTTAATGAGAATTTTTAAAGCTTCAAATTCAATATTTCTGGCAGGAGAAATACTCTTATCCCTGGCACTGCTATTTTCAGTTGTTCCTTCACTGTACTTGGAACCGGATTTTATTTTCATTTTTTTAAGCAGCTGCTCCATTATAAGAGATTCGGCAAGGCCAAGTTTTAATGATATTTTCTTTACACAATCCTCCTGGACAATTCTTGATGTAAGGGAGGAAACAAATTCTGCAAGCTCACTTACTGCCCTGAGTTTGCTGCTAATATCTGATATATTGTATTTTTTCAAAATAGAATTAATTGTAAAATCAATTATGCCCATTGAATTTTCAATCCTGGAATTAAATGCTTCAATTCCTTTTTTTACTATATAATCTGCCGGATCATAGCCCTCTTCAAGTACAGCTACTTTCATATCAATATTTCCCTCATGGAAAAGATCCAGCCTCTCATTATATTCCCTGAGCCTTTCAATTCCCCTGAGTGAGGCAGATACCCCTGCAGCATCACTGTCAAAAACAAGTATAATATTTTTTGTAAAACGGCCAAGGATTTCTACCTGTTCTGTTGTAAGCGCAGTTCCAAGGCTTGCAACAGCATTATTTATTCCAAGCTGGCAAAGCGCCATCACATCCGTATATCCTTCAACTATCAGCACAGAGTCATTTTCAACTATACTTTTCTTGGAAATATAAAGGCCGTATATATTCCTGCTTTTGGAGTAAATTCCTGTTTCCGGTGTATTTATATATTTTGCATTTTTTATATATGAGGATGATTCTGATGAGGCATTTTTATTTTCCTGAAATATCCTTGCACCAAAGCCCACAACCCTGCCAACAATATCCCTGATGGGAAACATTATTCTTTCCCTGAAACGGTCATATACTTGCTCCTGATGCCTGCTGCTCTGCAGTGCAAGCCCGCTTTCAATTATGTCTTTTTTATCAAAACCTTTTTTTATTGCAAAGTCGCAAAAATTGGTCCAGCCGGAAGGTGAAAATCCTGCTTCAAATTTTTCTATGGTATCTTTGTTAAATCCCCTTTTTTTTAAATAATCCAGGGCGCCTGAAGCAACTTTACTGTTAAAAAGAATATAGCTGTAATACCTGGCTGCAAGTTCATTTATTTCAATTAGCCTGCTCTTTTTTTCAGTTTGGCGCGGTGCGCCTTCCTGATTGTATTTAAGACTATAATTTATTTTTTTTGCAAGAAATTCTGCTGCTTCCAAAAACTGCAGGTTTTCCATTTTCATAATAAAGCTGATTATATCTCCGCCTTCACTGCAGCCAAAACAATGATAAAGCTGTTTTCGCGCATCAACAGTAAATGAAGGTGTTTTTTCTTTATGAAACGGGCACAGGCCTGTGAAGTTTTTACCTGCTTTTTTAAGATTAACATAACCTGCAATTATTGTCTGTATATCAGCACGCGATTTAAGTTCTTCTATTTCACCTTCTTTTAAGCTGGCAGCCATAAAATATTCACTTCCTGTATATATGTTTTTTATTATGCAGCTAACAGGGTGACTGACTTATAAGATAATACAGCATTATTATACAACAAACTTGAAAGAGTAAAACAGTTATACTGCCTGTTCTTCTAAATTGTTATTGATCTCAATATCAAGCCATGCCAGATTCTCTGAAAATAAATTCTGCTTTCTGTAAAAAAGGCTGAAAAACAGGGTTATTATCATTATAACTATAAGAGGATTTCCAGAGCCATAAAATGGAAGAGAGGGCCTCAGGTAAAATGAAGTATTGCTGAAAAATTCCTTAACTTCACGCACTGCCCAGTAGCCGGTCCACAAAAAACCGTTTATGGTAAATATAGTAAGGGAGACTGCCGATATAACAGCAATACCAAGAAGCACCTGGCCTGTTGTGTGCCTTCTTAGTTTTACCCTTGACCAGCTGACAAGCGGTATAAGCAGCAGTGTTGCAATGGCCCATTTTCCAAAGACCATAAGATATATAAGCGAAAACATGGTTATATAGCTTGAATGAAAGCTTATTTTATAAAATACTGTTATTATTGAAATTACCGGCAGGCCCAGAAGATAAATAAGATAGACTGTTTTTAAAAGCGCAGAGGATTTTAAAAATAATAAGACCAAAAACCCTGAGATTACACAAATATTTATAATCAGCAGCGGCAAGAGCCTTTCTTTTCTTTTTGGTATCTGTAAATCACTGATTCTTCCGGTTTTGTAAAGTAAAAGTATAAAAGAATAAGGTATTGCTGCAATAAAAAAATATGATACAAAAAATGCAGGTAATATCTGCGCCTGTATCGACCCTGCAGGATCATAAAAACAGACTGCAACAAATATAGGCAGCGCCAGGACAGAGCCGTCAAATAAAAACGACACTATCCTGGCAAATTTAGTTATCCCTGTTAACTGCATAAAATCATTATATAGCAAGTTATAATTATTTATCCCTGAATATTTCACCTGTTGTTTCTTTAATAACGGCCTGGGCAGCTGCAAGCCTTGCAATTGGAACCCTGTATGGTGAGCAGCTTACATAATCAAAGTTATTCCGGTGGCAGAACTCAACTGATTCCGGATCTCCGCCATGCTCTCCGCAAATACCCACTTTAAGATCTTTTCTTGCTCCCCTGCCTTTTGCTACAGCCAATTTAATAAGTTCCCCTACGCCTTTCTGGTCAAGAGTGGCAAATGGGTCCTTTTCAAGAATCCCTTTTTCAATATAGTAGGGTAAAAATTTTCCGGAATCATCCCTTGAAAAAGCAAATGTAAGTTGTGTAAGATCATTTGTGCCGAAGCTGAAAAATTCAGCTTCAGTAGCAATTTCATCAGCAGTAAGGCATGCCCTGGGAACCTCAATCATTGTACCCACTTTATAATCAAGCTTTACATTATTATTTTTAATTAAATCTTCAGCAATATCCACTATCTGCTTTTTGAGGATTTTTACTTCTTCAAGGATGCCTACAACTGGAATCATTATTTCAGGTTTTACAGGCATTCCCTGTTTTACAAGCTCAATTGCAGCCTCTATTATCGCCCTTGCCTGCATTTCCAGAATTTCCGGGTATGTAACCGGGAGCCTGCAGCCTCTATGTCCCATCATCGGGTTCATTTCATGCAAAGATACGACTGTTGATTTTAAATCCTCAAATTCTATTCCAAGTTCCTTTGCAATCTCTGCAATATCCTCATCTTCATTAGGCAAAAATTCATGAAGCGGCGGGTCAAGCAGCCTTATGGTTACAGGAAGACCTTCCATTACTTTAAATATATCAATAAAATCCTGCTTCTGGTAAGGAAGTATTGTCATCAATGCGTCTCTTCTTGACTTCTCATCCCTTGCAACAATCATCTTCCTTACAGCCTTAATCCTTGATGCCTCAAAAAACATATGCTCAGTTCTGCAAAGCCCTATTCCTTCAGCTCCAAATTTTCTTGCAACTTCGGAATCTTTTGGAGTGTCTGCATTTGTCCTTACACCCATTTTACGGAACTCGTCAACCCATTCCATAAATATGCTGAAATTCCCTGAAAGCTCAGGGTCTGTTACTGGCATTTCTCCCAGGAAAAGCTCACCTGTTCCTCCATCAAGAGTAATCCAGTCGTTTTTTTCAATTCTTGTGTCACCAACTGTGAAATAGTTTTTCTTTTCAAATACTTTAATTTCTTCTGCTCCTGCAACACAGCATTTGCCCATTCCTCTTGCAACTACTGCAGCATGTGATGTCATTCCGCCTCGGGCAGTCAAAATACCCTGTGCTGTTGCCATTCCCTCAATATCCTCAGGAGAGGTTTCTGTACGCACAAGTATAACTTTATTTCCTAATTTTGATTCCTCAACAGCATCAACAGCATGAAATACTGCTTTACCGACTGCAGCGCCGGGTGAAGCCGGAAGGCCCTTTGCAATAACTTTTGCTTTAGCTTTTTCTTTGGGGTCAAGCTGTTTATGAAGGAACTGGTCAAGCTGTGAAGGTTCAACTCGCAGTACAGCAGTTTTTTTATCAATAAGCCCTTCATTGAACATATCAACTGCAATCTGGACAGCTGCTGCTGCTGTTCTTTTACCTGTTCGCGTCTGCAGCATGAAAAGCTTGCCTTCCTGGAAAGTAAACTCAAGGTCCTGCATATCTTTAAAATGTTTTTCCAGTATTTCAAATATATCTGCAAGCTGGCCATATATTTGCGGCATTTCCACTTTTAATTTATCAATGCCCTGGGGCGTTCTTATGCCTGCAACAACATCCTCTCCCTGTGCATTTATGAGGTATTCACCATACTTAACGTTTTCACCGGTCGAAGGATTTCTTGTAAATGCAACACCTGTTCCTGAGTGTTGCCCCATGTTCCCGAATACCATTGCCTGTATATTTACTGCGGTACCGAGGTTATGCGGTATATCGTATAAATTCCTGTATGAAATGGCCCTGTTATTGTTCCATGAATCAAATACTGCATTTATAGACATTTTAAGCTGCTCTTTCGGATCCTGCGGAAAGCTGGTGCCCTTATCCTCAAATACTATATTTTTGTAATCCTGTACAAGTTCTTTTAAATCACTTGCGCTTAAGTCTGTGTCCACTTTGGCACCTTTTTCCTCTTTTTTGGACTGCAGCGCATGTTCAAATTTTTCATGCTCAACACCCATTACAACATTACCGAACATCTGTATAAACCTTCTGTATGCATCCCATGCAAATCTATCATTGCCTGTTTTTCTGATTAACGCCTGAACTGTATCATCATTTAATCCAAGGTTGAGCACTGTGTCCATCATGCCCGGCATGGATACAGCTGAACCTGACCTTACAGATACGAGCAGGGGGTTTTGTGCATCATTAAACTTCATTTCCATCTTTTTTTGGAGCCTGTCAAGACTTTTAAGTACCTGCTCCCACAGGCCTTCAGGCCACTTCTTGCCAAGCTCATAAAATAAATTGCAGGTTTCTGTTGTAATTGTAAATCCCGGCGGTACAGGAAGCCCGATATTAGTCATTTCAGAAAGGTTTGCGCCTTTGCCTCCAAGAAGCATTTTCATGTCTTTTGTACCCTCGCCAAAAAAATACACATACTGGTTTTCTGCCATTTTATAATTTCCTTTCTATTTGAATCATATTCCTGAATTACTATAATAAAATCCGTGGCCAGCACCACTTTTATAAAAACCCCTTGAATATACAGGGATTATATTAATTGACAAACCATGCGCCATAATTTTTCAAAAATTAAGTAATTATCCTATTTTTTTATAAAAAATCAAAATGTTTTTTACCTGCTACAGTATTTTTGAAAAATCAGCATATAAAAAGTACATATCAAGGCAGCACTTAATAAGATTTATCCTGTTTTGCCGCAATTTCTCATCCTTATCCATAACAAGGACTTTATCAAAAAAATCATTTATAAAAACTGAAAAACCTGATAACTCGTCAAGCATGGATTTAAATTCCCCGGATTTTTCCATTTCTTTCATACATTTTTGTCTTTCAATGAGCTCCCTGTAAAGAACCTTTTCTGCTTCCTCCTTAAAAAGACTGCTTTCAACATCGGTAAATTTTTTATCTTTTATAATGTTTTTACATCTTATCATTGGCTCTGCCAGCAGGGAAAGATTTCCTCCGCTGTCCAGATATGAAAAAAGCTCCGTGTATTTTAAATCAATATCTTCAGTAAATGCAAGCCCGGTGCTTCTTATTGCTTCAAAAATATCTGTTCTTTTCTGTTCTTTTTCCAGTTTAAACTTATACCTGGCAAATATAAAATCAGTAATCTCCAAGGCAGTTTGCCCGGGATTTTTAACAGCTGCGCTGAAGCTTTCATTAAAAAGGCCGGCTGAATATTCTGCCAATTTCAATATATCAATATTATAATTCTTTTTAAGGGTGCCCAGTATAATACCTGAAGCCTTTCTCCTTAAAGCGAGCGGATCCTCTGAGCCTGAAGGGACACTGCCGGCCAAAAAAATACCTGTGATGGTATCTATTTTATCTGCTATTGAAAGTATTGCGCCAGTATCAGATTCAGGAAGCAAATCATCTGAGAAACGCGGCAGGTAGTGTTCAAAAATGGCATCAGAAACACTTTTATTTTCCCCTCTTTCCAGTGCATATTCCCTGCCTACAAGACCCTGGAGCTCAGGAAATTCCACCACCAGATTTGTTACAAGGTCACATTTACAGAACCTGGATGCTTTCGAAAGATCCTCTGCCAGTCCCGGATTATTAAATATATGGCCTTTTTGCTCCACATGGTTTTTAATGAATATGCATATTTTTTCAAGCCTTAAAGCTTTATCATAAAGGGAACCCATTTTTGAATAAAAAACCATGCCTTTCAGCTTTTCAAACCAGGATTTAAAACTGCTGTTTTTATCTTCCTCGTAAAAAAACTTGGCATCACTTAAACGGGCTTTCAGCACTCTTTCATTGCCTTTAATTATTGCTCCGGTTTTATCAGTTAGGCCATTTTGCACTGTAATAAAATTTGTAGTAACAAGTCCATTTTGATCTATAACTGCAAAATACCTCTGGTGATGCTGTATTGCCTTTATCAGTATTTCCCTTGGAATATAAAGATACTGTTTTGGAAATGTCCCTGAAAGTACATTTGGTATTTCAACAAGATTGACCACTTCTTTTATAAGATCATCATCCAGCACTGCTTTCATTTTCCCGTTCCAGGAATTTTTTTCGATATTATTTATCTGTCCGAGTATCATTTCACGCCGTTTAGAGGATTCAGGCATGACAGATGCGGAATTTTCCAGGAAATTTATATAATCGGTAAAGCTGCTTATTTCCTTAATTTCAAGCTGCCTGTTGCCTGATGCCCTGTGGCTGTATGTTTTATCAGAAGAACATACATTTTCAATCTCAAACTCTATTACAGAACCGTTAAAAAGCGCAGCTATCCACCTGATTGGCCTTGCAAATTTAAATGAATAATTGCCCCATGTCATTTGTTTTGAAAAAGATAGGGAAAATATTGCCTTTTTTAAAATACCCGGTAAAAGATCTGCGGTTTTTTTTGGCTCTTCAGTGTATCTGTATCCGATGTAAACACCTTTATCTGTTTCTACTTCAACAAGCCGGGCCGCGTCAATACCGAGGTTTTTTGCAAATCCGAGAGCAGCCTGAGTATATTTGCCCGTGCCCTCATAAGCAATTTTTAAAGGCGGGCCTGTCAACACTTTTTCAGTGCTTTTCTGCATTTCAGACAAATTATCTGCATATGCGATTATCCTTCTTGGCGTTGCAAGAACAATGCAGGAATTAAACTCAATACTGCTAATTTCCAGTCCGGCAGAAAGAATATTTTTAAAGTTTTTTAAAACTTCAATTATACAGGATGAAGGCAGCTCTTCAGTGCCGATTTCAAGTAACAGGTTTTTTGCCATTTTTTTTAACTAATTATTTTTTAAACTATGAATATTCATTCAAGATTTACCTGAGAGATAGCATGTATTGCGCAAATATACAGCTAGACTATTACAGCTTTATTGCTTTTTAAAAGCGGGTAACCCGCATCCTCTCTCTGTTGTATATAAGCTGCGCACAGAGTTTTTGCAAGATTTCTCACTTTAGCTATATAAAGTGTCCTTTCTGAAACACTTATAGCTTCCCTGGCATCCAGCAGGTTAAAAACATGGGAGCATTTAAGTACATACTCATGCGCAGGATATACAAGGTTTTTTGATATAGTTCTTTCAAACTCCAGTTCATATTTTTTAAATAAATCTTTAAGCATTTCAATATTGGCAACTTCAAAATTATACTCTGACCATTGCTTCTCAGACTCCAGCAGAATATCACCATAAGTCAGCATTCCGTTCCATTTAAGCTCCCAGAAACTGTCTTTGTCCTGCAAATACATTGCTATTCTTTCAAGCCCGTATGTAAGTTCAGCAGAAACAGGCTTCAGTGAAAAACCCCCCATCTGCTGGAAATATGTAAACTGGGTAATTTCCATGCCGTCTGCCCATACTTCCCAGCCAAGCCCTGCAGCCCCTATGGTGGGCGACTGCCAGTCATCCTCTACAAACCTTATGTCATGGCACTCAAGCCCAATTCCCAGCCTTTCAAGAGAGCCAAGATACTGCTGGACAACATCGTCAGGCGAAGGTTTTAAAAGAACCTGGAACTGGTAATAGAATTGTGTCCTGAAAGGATTTTCCCCATACCTTCCATCTGTTGGCCGCCTGCTTGGCTCAACATATGCAACATTCCATGGCTCAGGACCAAGGCAACGCAAAAATGTATCTGCATTAAAAGTTCCCGCCCCTTTTTCAAGATCAAGGGGTTGCCTTATGATACAGCCTTTTTCTGCCCAGTATTTCTGCAGGTTAAAAATAATATCCTGGAAATTCATAATTTTTTAATTTTAATGATTATGGCGCTAATAGTCAATTTTAAAGTTTGATTGTTATTTACTGCTATTTTAAATCCTGCATGTTTATCCTTAAGGAAATAATTCATGGAGTCTAGAATTTTTCAGGAAATTTAAAGAATTATATAATTACATCCGATATATAATGTATGGAAAGTTTATACAATAATAACAGGGAAAATTCTTATAACCAGCAGTGCCTGGATGGAAAAGCAAAAATCGCTTATTTCTCTATGGAAATAGGCATAAATGAAAGTATTCCTACTTATAGCGGAGGTTTGGGTATTCTTGCCGGGGATACAATAAAATCCTGTGCAGACCTGAATGTGCCAATAGTGGGCATTACTCTTCTTTCTGAAAAGGGATATTTTCACCAGAAGATAGACGAACACGGAAACCAGCTGGAAATGCCTATACAATTTTCTGCTCCAAAGTACCTTGAGCTATTACCGCCTGTAATAAATATATCCATTGAAGAGCGCAAGGTTGCTGTGCGTGCATGGCTTTACCGGCACCAGGGAATAAATAATTATGTAGTACCTGTGTTTTTTCTTGACTCCAACCTTGACCAAAACAGTGAATGGGACAGAAATCTTACCAAATACCTATACGGAGGAGATGAGAAATACCGTTTGGGGCAGGAAATGGTGCTTGGCATAGGAGGCATCAGAATGCTTAAAGCGCTTGGTTACAATAAAATAAACAGATACCATATGAATGAAGGCCATGCCGCTTTCGGCACACTTGAGCTTTTTTCAGAATTAAAAGATGCAGATATAGTAAGAGATAAATGTGTTTTTACCACGCACACGCCGGTTGCAGCTGGGCATGACCAGTTTGACCTCTCTTTTGCAAGGCCGATGCTGGGAAAAATGCTGCCGGAGGATATAGAGCATTTTGCCACACTTTCAAATAAATTGAACATGACAATGCTTGCCCTTTATTTCAGCCATTATGTCAACGGGGTGGCAAAAAAACACGGAGAGGTCTCAAGGGTAATGTTTCCAGGTTATTCCATTGATTCAATAACCAATGGCGTGCACGCCACTTCCTGGGTTACAGATTCTTTCCGGAATCTTTTTGACCGGCACATACCCGGATGGAGAAGCGACCCGTTTACTCTAAGGTCCGCTTTCAGCATTGATAAAAAAGAGGTATGGGATGCACATCTGGATGCCAAGAAAGAACTTATAAATTTTGTAAATATGACCTGCAATGCAGGCATGAATACAGAAGATTTTACTATAGGATTTGCCAGGCGGCAGACAGCTTATAAAAGGCCTGATCTCTTACTTTCTGATATTAACCGGCTGGAAGAAATTGCAAAAAAAGCCGGGCCTGTGCAGATAATATATGCAGGAAAGGCTCATCCGCAAGATCATTCGGGCAAGGAATCTATTAAGAAGATCTGCCAGGTTATAATGAAAAACAATAATGAAAACATAAATATGGTATTTATACCTAATTATGATATGACAATAGGAAAAATGATGGTGGCCGGTGTTGATTTGTGGCTCAATACTCCAAGAAGGCCAAATGAAGCTTCGGGAACTTCCGGCATGAAGGCAGCCTGCAATGGCGTGCCGCAATTCGGGACCCTGGACGGCTGGTGGCTTGAGGGCTGCATTGAAAATATAACAGGCTGGTCAATAGGTCCAGAAAATATGAATGAGAGCCATATATCAGATGATATTGCGGACAGCAACGATTTGTATGAAAAGCTTGAAAATGCAATAATACCCAAATTCTATAATGACCGTGATAACTGGATAAGGACCATGAGAAGCTGCATAGCAATCAACGGTTCTTTTTTCAACACAAACCGCATGGTACAGCAATATGTTCTTAATGCTTATTTTAAATAATGCAGGAACAGATTTTGCCTCAAATGGTTTTTAGAAATCAGCGTCTGCCAGTTAAAAGATACCTGGCATTTTGCCTGGTTTCGTATAAATTAAGGGCTCATAATAAAAAATGAAAATGCAGCAGCAATCATTTAAACAATGCTTTTAATATATGTTCCGGTATTAAGATTTAAATCATAATGATATTTCAGATAGTCTTCAAGAGTTTTAAAAACGCCTTTTAATAATCTGTCATTTATTGCTGCATTCATGTAAATTTTAAATTTTGCATTGAAAAGAAATCCTAAAAAAATAACTGTTTCCAGCGATATATTTTTCTTTAAATCCGGAATGTTCTGTATCCCAGGTTCACATTCCCCGCAAAAAAACCCGCCAAGCCTTATAGAAAAATAAAAACTGCCTTTATAAATATCATCCTTAAAGGATAGCTGCTTTTTTACATCAGAAATATTTTCATTATGGTTTATGGAAAAAGTGGGAAAACCGGTTTTATAAAATCCAGCGTTAATATCTTTACCGCAAATACAGCAGGCGTGCATGAGAGGAGGGTAACCGGTTATTTTTAAAAACTTTGCAATAAAAAATACTGTTATTTTTTGTAAATTATGCAGGTTCCCGCCAATTACACAGTTAAATTCACTTAAACAGGAATATAGCAGCCTGAAAATCATTGGGGTTATATCGGTGCAGCTGAAGTGGGTCTTGAGGACAATTTCACATATATGCTGTGAAAATAAAAAGGTGTTAAAATCTTCAGGGATGCGGCAGAAATTTTTAATAAGTTCAGCCTGGCATATCACATCAAGGTTTCTTCCTTTTGAAAGTTCAAGCTCCAGGAAATTAAAAACTTCCAGCCTTCCCCCGAATTTGCTTTTTATTTTTCTTGCCCCTTTTGCAACAGCATCCACAAGCCCGTTTTCATTTGAAAAAAGCTTGAGGATTTTATCTGCTTCGCCAAGATTATATGATTTCAGTATTATAGCCTTCGTCTTATATGAAGACATGATTATTTACCAAACAGTTCAACATACTCATCTATAATATTAAGGCCGCTGCTGGTGCCAAGCCTTGTTGCACCTGCATCAATTAAAGCCTGGGCATCCTTAAATGACTTTATGCCTCCTGCAGCTTTAACACCAATATTTCTTGTAACAATTTCCCTTATCAGCCTTATATCATCAAGCTCAGCTCCCCTGTTGCCAAAGCCTGTTGCAGTTTTTATAAAATCAGCTCCTGAAACTTCAACAATTTTACATATTTCAATTATTTCTTCTTTTTCAAGCGCTCCTGCTTCGATAACAATTTTTACATTAATCTGTTTATTGTATTCAGCCATCTGTTCTCTCCTGATTACACTTATAATTACTCCTATTTCTTTTTCAATATATGAAAAATTCCTGCTTTTAATCATTCCGAGATTTATTACAACATCCAGCTCATCTGCCCCCTTTTTTACATTATCCCTTGCTTCAAAAACCTTGGTTTCTATGGTATTTGCACCCATGGGATAGCCCACTACAGAGCATACTTTAACATCTGAACCTGAGAGGATTTTCTTTGCAACAGCCACGTAAGATGGATTTACAACAACGGCAGCGAAATGATTTTTCTTTGCGCTTATGCAAAGCCCCTGCACGTCGCTGACAGTAGCTGCAGGCCTTAATAATGTCTGGTCTATTGTTTTTGCAAGTTGTTCCCTGGTTAACAGTTTAACCACCATTCCTTTCCAGTAAAAATATAATTATTATTCATATCCTAATTTATTTAAAAAATTTTCATTCTTTGTCCAGTTTTCCATGACTTTAACCCATAGCTGGAGATACACCCTGCTGCCTAACATCTCTTCAATTTTTTCCCTCGCGCTCTGTCCCACTTTTTTCAGCATAGTTCCTGATTTCCCGATAATTATAGGTTTATGTGATTTCTTTTCAACATAAATACTGCATTCAATTTTTGTTATGTTTCCTGATGATTTAGTCCTTGATTTTTCAATATTTTCAACTTCCACAATTACACTGTGAGGCAGTTCATCAAAAAGGTTTTCTGCAAGTTTTTCCCTGACAATCTCTGAAATCATTTTACCTGCAGGCATATCAGTAATAATGCCGTCGGTAAAATATTTAGGCCCTTCCGGTAGCTTTTCTATCAGCATGCCAAGTAGAACATCTATATTGTCACCGGTTGCCGCAGAAACCGGGATTATATTCTCAAAAAAACCAAATTCAGCACGCAAACCGAAAACCACATCAGCAATACACGGCTTTTTTTTATCCGGCAAAAGATCCGTTTTATTTAAAACCAGTATTTTAGGCTGAACCCTGTTTTTTACTCTTTCAATAACATATTTATCCCCGGGGCCTATATTTTCTGATATATCAAGCATTGCCACTATTATGTCCACATCTTCAAGAACACTGTATATTATTTTATTTAACTTCTGTCCGAGCAAATCCTTTGGCTTAAAAAACCCGGGGCAATCAACAAAAACAGCTTGTGCAGTTTCCGTATTGTATATACAGTTAATCCTGTCCCTGGTAGTCTGGGGTTTATCAGATGTAATAACAACATTTTTGCTTAAAATAGCATTTATAAGTGTGGACTTTCCTACATTTGTCCTTCCCGTAAGGCCAATAAAACCTGATTTAAACATGCACATTTTACTTTCTTTTATAATTCTGGAATTTAGCAGCAGATGTATAATAAAAATTAATTGTTATTCTTATTTTTACCATGAAAATTTCTTTTTATGAAAATGCCAATATTTTTAAAGTTTTAAACTCATAAGATACCTGTCTTTTCCCCTGCCGTATTCATTATATTCTGTTTTAACTAAATTAAAGCCAAAATCTTTGTAAAGCTTCAGGGCCGGCATATTTTCAGGGTCAACTGTCAGCTCAATACTTTTAAAACCTTCATCTCTTAAAATTCCTGCAGCATACTCAAGCAGTTTCCTGCCGATTCCTTTAGAACGCTGCTCTTTAATGATATAGAAAGAATGAATAAAGGCTTTATGTTCATCATTCCAGTCCCTGATTGCTTCACAGACCCCTGCTATCTTTTTATTTTTACCATTTTCCTGCATCACAGTTATAAATTTTCCATATCTTATAATGACTGGAATCTGCCAGGCGTTAAGGGCTGCCTCTGGGCCAAGATTTTCCTTTTCAAGTTCTATTATGTTTTCAATAAGGCTGCAATCAAAATTTTTGATAACTTCAAAAAAAATGTTTTTATCTCTCATATTTTAAAAAAATAAAATAAAGGCCTTTTTTTCTATTTTACATTATATGTCAATAAAAAATCATGAATTGACAGCATGATTTTACTGCCATGCATGAACAGCCGATAACCTCACCTGTATTTCTATTTTACTGCGCACAAAGTATTTTATTAGAATTTATGTTTGTTTTAATTGCAGAAAAGGGTTCAGCGGTTCAAAAACATCATATTTATCAAAAGAAAGTTGAAAGAGCATCATTTAGAATACTGTTTTGTATATTTTCCATTGACCGGAAATCCTGTTTTTTTTCATGGTCATAACCATAAAGATGCAGTATGCCATGAATTATGAGGAGTGTGATTTCTTTTTCAATATCCCATTGAATAGTATTTCCATATAAATCAATATTTTTAATTTTACTGGAATTTTCAAGAGCTATTTCAGGGCAAATAACAATTTCCCCGGTTATATAAAACCCGCAATTTTTTTGCATATCCTCCCTGCCGGGCTCCCTGATTCCCGGTGAAGTCAAACTACCGGTTTCGTATGAAAAAGATAAAACATCAGTGGGCTTGCTAAAATTCCTGTATTTAAGGTTCAGGGCGCTTATTTCATCTAAACCTGTAAATATAATATTAAGCTCAGCATTTTTGTTTGAATCAAATTTATCTGCAATATAATTTGATATTTTTCTAAAAAGCTTAATATCAAGTTCTATAGCTTTCTGCCTGTTTAAAATATTTACTTTCAATATTATCTAAATTTATGCTATTGATTTACCGAACTGGCAGCTTTAAGATTCTGGCCCGGGTAGGTTAATCTTGAATGATAAATGGATATCAACCCGTCTGTGAGGCTCTGTTTTATTTTATTGATCTCTTTTAAGGTTATATCTGCCTCGCTGAGCTGCCCGTCTTTAATTTTATTTTCAAATATGTAATCAACCATCTGCTCGACTTTTTTTGGGGTTATCTCTTCAATAGATCTTACTGCAGCTTCAGAAGAATCTGCAAGCATAAGTATTGCAGCTTCCCTGCTCTGCGGTTTCTGTGTCTGGTAACGGAAATGGCTCTCAACAAGTGCAGAATTTCCGTTAGAAGTCCTGATGGTTTCCATATCTTTGTGTTTTTCATAAAAATATGTCATAAGCGAAGTTCCGTGATGCTGGGCTATTACAGATATGACTCTTCTTGGTATTTTATGTTTAATTGCATCTTCAACCCCATCCCTTATGTGGCTGGATATAATATTTTTACTCATTGAGGGATTAAGCTTGTCATGCACATTGTCCATTGCTCCCTGGTTCTCATAAAAATACTCCGGCCTTTTCAGCTTTCCAAGGTCATGATAAAGGGCTGCAACTTTCACAAGAAGTGAATCAGCGCCGATTGCTTTTGCAGCATTTTCTGAAAGGTGCGAAACAAGCAGGCTGTGATTATATGTGCCAGGAGCTTTAATAAGCATTTCCTTAAGTATCGGCTGGTCAGTATGGGAAAGTTCAAGCAGGCCCATAGCTGTAACTATCTTGAAAGCTGATTCAATAAAAGGCATTAGCCCTATTGCAAGGATGGCGCATATTGTGCCATTTAAAAGTCCCATGGCAGTGTAAAGTGCAATTGTTGCAGGCTGCCCGCTTGGAAGATTTACCACAAAAAACATAAATGCAAGTATAATCGAGCTTACAAACCCGGTTCTCATAATGTTTGATCTCTGTGCAAAACTTGATACAAGAAAAGTTGAAAATATTCCTGCAGCCATATAGGCCAGGGTGATACTGAAATCAAGGTTTGTTACAATGCCTGCAAAAAAAGAAAGGCTTATTGTAATTATTATGCTGAGATTTGCATTAAATACTATTGTCATAATAATGGACACGGCAATAATGGGGAAAAGATAATTCCACAGGTTTAAGTGAATTGAGGCCAGCGTATTGAGCCCTTTGATTATGCCCATAAATACTATAAGGAAAACAGATATCATTAGCAATTTCCTTATATTGTTATAAATAACTGCCTCAAACCTGTAAATATAAAAACTCAGTAATGCCATGATAAAAAGCACAATAAGGGAAACATACAGGTATCTTTTCCAGTTAACCTCCTGCTCAAGGAGCCCAAGTTTCTGGAGTATTATAATATCATCTTCTTCAATAATGTCGCCTTCAGATACTATTATCTGCCCTTCAAGTATGCTGACCATATGGGGAGATGTTTTAATCCTTGCTTCCTGCCTTGCTTTTTCAGTTGCCGCAGGATTAAATGTTGCTGTAGGTTTAATATTTTCCTTAAGCACTGAAATAACGAGCGGTTTTGCAAATGACGGGATATTTTCATTATTGATAATAATGTCATCAACTTTATTTTTTACAAAATCAACCTCGTTTGGTTTAATTTTTACATCCATTATATTTTTAGCAACTGAAAGTGTTTCTTCCATAATATCCATATTTTTTTCAGGAGAAAGCGCAAGTACAGCACTTACCGCAGATTCCGGATAGCTGTTGCCAAGGAGGTTGACAAGATATGAAAGCTTTTCCTCATCAGTCTTATTATCTTTTGCCTGCACTGTTCGGGAAAGAAGGAAAAAATACCTTATCTGGTAAAGAACGCCCTGCCTGCCATTTAAAACTTCTGTATCATATTCATATACATCCTCAACCTGCGCTGCATTTTTATTGCGGTCCTCTTCAGTTTTTGCACTGTTTTCGAATTGTATATTCCGGTTGGCTTTTATAGTTCTTGGGCTTGCCTGGTTTAGCTCAATACCTATATCAGGCGTATAATTGTATGCAAGGATTGCTGCAATGGCAAATGCAGTAAATACAAAAAGATATATTCTCTGGGCAATCCTGCTCCTGAAGGAAAAATATTTCCATATAATCCCCCTGGGGCTATTTATACTCACATATTCCCCTGATTTTATTATTTCCTTTGTTTTTATTTTAAGATTCCTGTTCTTAGCTATCATTTTTTATCTCCTGCTGCAGGGACTCTTCATACATTTTATAAGCATCGACTATTTTCTGTACCAGAGAATGCCTAACAACATCACGGGAAGTAAGATAAATGAAATCTATCCCTTTTACTTTGTTTAGAATATTTCTTACATGAATGAGTCCGCTTTTCTTTTCCACAGGCAAGTCAACCTGTGTAATATCACCGGTAATAACAATTTTTGACCCGAATCCCAGCCTTGTCAAAAACATTTTCATCTGCTCAGGCGACGCGTTCTGTGCTTCATCAAGTATTATAAATGAGTCATTTAATGTTCTTCCCCTCATGTAAGCAAGAGGAACAACCTCAATAACGCCTATGTCCATATAGTGCTGGAACGTTTCAACATCAAGCATTTCATAAAGCGCATCATATAAAGGCCTCAGATATGGATTAACCTTGTCATATAAATCACCGGGTAAAAATCCCAGCTTTTCACCTGCTTCAACAACCGGTTTTACAAGTATTATTCTCCCGATTTCATTATTTACAAGCGATCCCACAGCCATCGCAAGCGCAAGGTATGTTTTGCCTGTGCCGGCGGGCCCTATGCCAAATACTATGGTATTGTCCCTGATGGCTTCTATATATTTTTTCTGCCCTTCTGTCCTGGGCTTGATTTTTTTACCGCTATTAACAGTGATAAAATCGCTGAATATTTCATGCGGTTTTATACCGGACTTATCCTCCATAATTTTTATTGAATCATTTATTTTCTGTGAATCCATTTTCTGCCCAAGGTTAATCTGCAGTGTAAGTTCACCAAGCAATTTAATTACTTTCTGTACATTTTTGTTTTTACCGCTTACTTCAATATCGTTACCAAGCACAAAAATGTCAACATCGTATTCATTTTCTATAAGCCTTATCAGCTTGTCCCTGTCCCCCAGCAATTCAGCAATTGAGTGATTTTTTGCAAAATCAAGGGTTATTTTCTGCCTGGATTGATACAAGGGCACCTCCATTAAGTTTACCATTCATTACTTAAACGAAAGTCTGCAGCATTGCTATTATGCAAGGCCAGGTTTTTTAGCCCGGCGGCCATTTAAAATTTCTTTTACCAAGAATATGAAAATGCAGATGATTTACACTCTGGCCCGCAGAACTGCCGGTATTTGTCACCACCCTGAAGCCCGATTTATCAAGACCAATATCTTTTGCAGTCTTTGCAATAACGCTTAAAAGCTCTAAAGCCTGCTTGCTGTCAAGTTTATCAATCTCCGCTATCGAGTTTATATGCTTTTTCGGGACCGCAAGCAGATGTACAGGCGCATGTGGATTTATATCTTTAAATACCAGGACATTATCACTTTCATATATAATTTCACTTTTTATTTCTTTATTTATAATTTTACAAAAAAGACAGTCTTTCATAAAACAATCCTTTATTAAATTAACAAAAAAACCGCTTAATTTTTTTGTTTCTTACATTATTGTCTATTCTTTACCTGCCTATTATCCAGGATTTTAATAATTTTGACAAAATTTTTAACGTAAAGCTATGAAATTATACTCTTTTATAAAATTATTACAATATGCTTGCAGGCCGCGCAAGCATCTAAAATTCCGGGATAAATAATTAAAGGGACAGGATGGGTTGTTTATAAAACCATTTTAAGGCGAAGCGGGCACGGATTAATAACTGACGGGTGCTTCTTTTAAGCTTTTAAGTACAATCCGTAAAGGCCGTCGCGGTATTTTTTTTGGGCTCTTACGCCAATTATCCTGCATTTATTTTTGCTGAAGTCCTCCCTGCCAATATTAAAATAAACCCTGACATAATTTTCAGAAGTGCCTGATGCAATGCCGGATATACTGTCATATTTTTCGCAGACAACATCAAGCCTGCATCCTGTTAAGTTTCCGATATAAAGATCCCGCATTTTATCAGTTATTTCTCTTGCAATACTGCTTCTTCTGGATTTGGCTTTTTCATCTACCTGCCCTTCCATACTATATGCCCCGGTAAGCGGGCGCCTTGAATATTTAAACACATGAGTTTTTTTAAAATCTGCTTTTTTCACTGCATATAAAGTATCATTGAAATCATCTTCTTTTTCTGTTGGAAACCCCACTATAATGTCTGTTGTCAGAACCAGCCCTGGAATTGATTCTTTTAATTTTTCCACCATTTCGAGGAAAAAACTGCAGGTGTAATGCCTGTTCATTGCTTTAAGTATTCTTTCGCTCCCGCTCTGCAAAGGAATATGCAGGTGCGGGGCAATCCTGCCCCCTGAGTATTGCAGGATTTTAATCAAGTGATTATCTATTTCATTTATTTCTATTGAACTTAAACGTATTCTTTTAACTTTTGTATTTTCAAGTGTTTTGCATAGAAGTCCTGCAAGACTTAATGCGGGCAATTCTTTATGCATTCCTGCAAAATCTATTCCATATTTGCCTATATGAATCCCAGTAAAAACCACCTCGTCATAATTTTTTTCAGTAAAATAATTCACTTTACTTATAACTTCATCCGGGCCGGCGCTCCTGTATTTGCCCCTTGCAAGCGGGACAATGCAGTATCTGCAATCCTGCTGGCATCCGTCCTGGATTTTTACCAGCGCCCTGCTACGGGCCGGCAGAAGATTTATGTTTTGAGGCAAGACACCTGCTTGTCTTCGGGGCAGTGAAATACTGTTTTTGCCGCTTTCCTGCCTGTGATTTTGGAAATCAATAATACCGGGAATTTTTCCTTTTTCATCATTCTGTATAATTAAATCAGCTCCAAGTTTTTTTAGCTCTTCGCTGTTAAATACTGCATGGCAGCCGGTTACAATAATTTTTGAACATGGGTTTGAAGCCCTTGACTTCCTCAGATACTGCCTTACCTTCTTTGCAGCAGCAGACGTGACGGTGCAGGTATTAATTATTATAATATCCGGCCTGGCGGCAAGTTCTACAGGAAAATATCCTTTTTCGGCAAGCCGGCATAATATTTCATCAGATTCACACTGATTGGTCTTACACCCGCAAGAATAAATGTGAAAAGATTTTTGTCCTGGTTTATTTGGCATTAAATTTCATCCTGATACTTTTAGCATAAAATGCAGCTAAGTTATTTTTGAGGATTTTACAATGTAATCAATTATGCTCAGGAAATATATGGCTGCTGTTTCAGATCTTAATATGTTTTTGCCGAAATTAAATGGCAGCGCACCATTTTTTATAAGATTTTCCTTCTCATAATCCTCAAAACCGCCTTCCGGCCCAATGATATATGATAATTGGCATCCTTTTTTTAAAATATTTTTTTCTAAAAAGTCCCGTTCAGCAATAAAAGCGCTATGCGGCGCACATAAATTACCGGTTTCTTCAAAAGCTGCATATAATACACCATTAACAGGGGCAGATATGCTCCCGATATTTTCAGGAGGATTAATGGCTGCCTTAAAATCCCTTTTGCACTGTTTTGATGCTTCAATGGCTATCTGCTGCCACCTTAAAAGTTTTTTTTGCCTGGTTTTTTCATCCTTAAAATCAAAAACAGCTCTCCTGCTGATTACGGGCGTTATACTGTCTATACCGATTTCAACAGTTTTTTGTATTGCTGTTTCCATCGCTTCCTTTTTCAGTATGCATAAAAATAGGGTCACTGCCGGCAATGATTTTTTTATAATGGTTTTACCTGTTATAGAAAGTATTGCCCTATCTTTTTTTATATTTGAAATTTCTGTTTTATATTTCAGTCCTGCATTATCTGAAACATAAACTTCCTGTCCGGTTTTTGCCCGCAAGACTTTTACAAGGTGGAAAAAATCATCCCCTTCAAGAATAATTGAATTGTTTTCAATAATATTGTTTTGCTGGAAAAAATAAGGACTGCTCATGATATTATAAACTGCCTGACAGGATTTTTTATTTTCTGAAAGCATTTTTGATGCTAGAAAAAATACCTGATGCCCCATCTCCTGTAAGTTCTTCACGGCCTTCAGCATACTTTTTCAGCAATTTTATTTCTTCAGCTGTAAGGTCTGCCGGTATTTTTACATTTAAAGAAATGATATGGTCTCCCCGCCTGCTGCCCGACAATGGGGTTATGCCTTTACCTCTTAAAGTGATTTTGGTTCCGGGCTGGGTGCCTGGCTTTACATTTACTTCCTCCTGCCCGTCAAGAGTTTCAATGTCCAGCCTGGTGCCAAGAGCGGCCTGTGCAAAAGATATATCAAATACGCTTACAACATTATCTCCGTCCCTCTCAAGGCCCGGATGGGGCTTAACATTTATCCTGATAAGCAAATCCCCGCTAATAGACGCGGAACCCTTCGAATTGCCTTTCTGTTGAACCCTGAGCTGCATTCCGCTGCTTACTCCGGAAGGAATATCAACTGAAATATTTTTTTCCTGCCTTATATAACCCCTTCCCTCGCAATTTTTACAGGGTTTTGCTATAACTGTTCCTTTCCCGCTGCAGTTTTCGCATGCAGATGTAGTTATAAGGCTGCCAAGAAAAGTATTCCTGCTGGTTCTTACCTGGCCCAAGCCGCCGCAGACAGTGCATTTGATTATATCTGCCTCATTTTCTGCTCCAGTGCCGCCGCAATGCCGGCAATTAACGTCTGCGGTGTATTTGATATCTTTCTTAACGCCAAAAGCAGCTTCTTTAAAATCAATTGTTATGTCACTGTAGACATCTGATCCGCGGCTCGGCCTGCGCGAGCTTCCCCGGGAAGATGAAAAACTTCCTCCAAATCCTCCTCCAAAAAACATATTGAATATGTCCCCAAACCCGAATTCAGAAAATACGCTGTCAAAATTTATTCCATCAAACAAGCTGCTGTTAAACCCGCAGGTGTCGTACTGTCTTCTCTTTTCTTCATTGCTTAAAATGGCATATGCCTCAGATATTTCTTTAAACCGTTCCTCATGTTCCGCGCTTCCGTTATTTACATCAGGGTGGTACTTTCTTGCAAGTTTGCGGTAAGACTGCTTAATTTCACTCAGGGTGCAGTCTTTTGAAACTCCAAGAACTTCATAATAATCTCTTTTCTGCCCGGCCAATTTTATCACTCCAAATTTTATATTTATCTTAAAATGTAATTATTTAATTTAAAAATATCCCTCAGGTTCTCTGTAAAAGCACTTATAATATTTATGACCCTGCAGTAATCCATTCTTTTAGGGCCAAGTACACCAATCATGCCTGTTGAATGCTCATATATTTTATACCTGGATGCCACAAGACTCAAGTCATCTGGCCCTTCCTCAAATATCTCTGCCCCTATTTTAATAATAACCTCCTCTTTTTCTGTAATACTTAAAAGAAGATCGGCAAGAAGGTACTCATTTTCAATAATTTGCAGTATTCTCTGGATTTTTTTTACATCAATAAAATCAGGCTGGTTCAGTATCGATGACGTGCCGTGCACAAATATCCTGTTGTACAGAAATGCTTCCTCGGCACAGCTTTTTATTGCATCAATTATTTTCTTTAAAAGCGGGATAAGGCTTGAATCGCCCTCTGTTACTTTCACTTTTTTAAAATCCATATCGGCAATGCTTTTACCCCTGAACTGCGAATTTATAATATTTGAAATACCCTGGAAATCCAGGCTGTTATATGTTGCGTCAATAATGAAATTTCTTTTAAAAACCCTTCCGGTATCAGTTATGAGCACGAGAAGCAAATTTCCCCTGTTAATTTCAAGCAGTTCAAGATGGCGGAACTTGCTCTGGTATACTGCCGGGGCTACTATCATTGAGAGGTAGCTTGTTATTTTTGCAAGCTGCTCTGATGATTTTTTAAGTATTGAATCAATTTCCATTTCCCTGTTTATGTCTATTGCAATTTCCGGCATGCCTTTATGGTCTGGCGCTGCAGGCAGAGCCTCTTCTTTTATAAAAGCATCAACAAAAAACCTGTATCCCATATCCGATGGAATTCTTCCGGCTGAAGTATGGGGATGCGTCAGGTATCCGAGTTTTTCAAGTTCTGCCATTTCTTTCCTTATTGTAGCAGAACTTAAGCCAAGCTCAGTATTCTCAACAATATTCTGCGAGGAGACCGGCTCAGCGCTTTCAATAAATCTCGCAATGACCTCTTTTAATATTTCTTTTTTTCTGTCAGTTAAATTCATGTTTTCTGTATTTTTTACAATTTGCCAACATTACCATAATATGATAGCATTATAAAGAATAATAATTTATTAATACCTTTTGACAATAATATATTATAGTCAAAATTCTTTGAAAATTAAATAAGGGCGTGTGGGGAGCTAAAGGCTGAGAGGGCATATATTATGTGCCGACCCTTTTAACCTGAACTAGGTAATACTAGCGTAGGGAAATCCAGGATTTTTAAAATACTACTGAATTATAAACAGCGGATTTTTACGCAGTTCAGTAGTTTTTTTATTTTTTGGAGAAAAAAGGGGATGTTTTCCTTTTTCCATAATGCTTTGCGCCCCGTAAAAACGGAAGGAATTGTAATATAAATGAAAAAACTAAAAGTAAAATCTTTTGAGAATTTTAAAAAAACAAATAAAAAAAATAGTAAAGCAATACTTGTTACAAATGGTAAAATTAATGATTATCCGGCATTATCCGGTATTCTTATAAAAACTTTTGGATACAGCAATGATGATTTTGTAATTGCTGCAGACGGTGGAGCTGGCAACTGCATAAATCTTAAGATATTTCCTGATGTAATAATTGGCGACATGGACAGTATTACGGCAAGTGTGCTGTCCAGATTAAACTCTACATCAAAAGAATTAGAATTCATTAACTGCAGCCATGATAAAGACCAGAGCGACACCCAGCTTGCCCTTGATTATCTTAAAAGCAGGAATTTTAAAAAAGTGCTGGTCGCCGGCGCCCTTGGAGGCAGATTTGACCACAGCTTTGCAAATATTATGCTTCTGGCTTCTGAAAGTTATGAGGATATGGATATAAGCATAATTTCCGGCAGCAGTGAAATATTTATTGTTTCAGGACCATGCAGCATAAAAGGAACTGAAGGCAAAAAAATATCCATTTTTTCCCTCACTCCGTATGTATATTTTGAAAAAACTGCTGGGCTCAGGTACCGGTTAAAGAATGAAAAACTTTTTTTCAGCCCGGCAAGAGGGCTGAGCAATGAATTTATAAAAAATACTGTAAAGCTATATTTTGAAAACGGCAAGCTTCTTATTGTCAGGGAAATCTAAAAGGATTTTATATTAAAAAAACATTTATAATATATGAAAAACGGTTTAAAAAATAAAATATACCCGATTGTATTCTTTGCTGCCGTTTTAGGCACATGGGAAATCATATCTGCTGCAGGCATATTTGCTGCCTATATCCTCCCTGCCCCCGTCGCAATCCTTATAAGCCTTTTCTCTGATTTTAAAAATATTGGCAGGCACAGCCTCATAACACTTTATGAGACTTTTACAGGCTTTTTTATAGCAGTGTTTTTATCTGTAATAGTTGCCTTAATCATGGATGCAGTTGTAACAGTAAAGAAAACTCTTTACCCTGTTATAATCATTTCACAGACAATACCAATTATTGTGCTGGCCCCCCTCTTTATCATCTGGTTCGGGTATGGATATCTTCCAAAAATAATTATTGTAATACTTATATGTTTTTTCCCTGTAACAGTAAGTTTTCTACAGGGGCTTTCAACTGCAGACAGGGAGCTGGTTGATCTGATGCGTTCAATGGGCGCAGATAAATACAGCATTTACCGTTTCGTAAAAATACCATCTGCAATGCCGGCTTTTTTTTCAGGGCTTAAAATTGCTGCAACCTACAGCATAATGGGAGCAACTATTGGTGAGTGGGTAGGCGGCAAAAGCGGGCTTGGGGTCTATATGATAAGGGCCAAGCACTCTTTTGCAACTGATAAGGTTTTTGCGGCAATACTTGTAATAACAGTCCTGAGCATAATATTTTTAAAGATTATTGAACTTGCCGAAAGAAAATACATGCCCTGGCTATATATGCCGGAAGATTTTTATATTGAAGAAAAATAAGAAAAAGGGGATTTTTCCCTTTTTCCGGGTGCAGTCCAGTTTTTTTAAAAAATTTAAAATTTAGAGGCTAAAAGTTTAAATAAACAGAGCAGTTTGGTTTTTATCATAACTTTTTATGCCTCTAAGCAAATGAAAGGAATGGTTATGAAAATAATAAATAATAAAAGTCCGTCAGTATTGGATAAACACCGTTTTGCCTTTATTGCAGTTCTTATCCTTGCTCTTATTAGCGTTGCGGCTGCAGGCATTTTATCATGTTCAAAAAAACCTCTTCCTGAAGATAAGGAAACCGTATCTGCAGAATTGCAGCAGGTTACGGTTATGCTTGACTGGGTTCCCAATACAAACCACACAGGCATATATGTTGCAAAAGATAAAGGTTATTATGAAAAAGCAGGCATGTCTGTAGAAATAATACAGCCCTCTGAGGGAGGCAGCGCTGACCTTATTGCTGCAGGCAGGGCCCAGTTTGGTATAAGTTACCAGGAACAGGTGACATATGCGCGGACCGCAGATAACCCTCTGCCCGTTATTGCCATTGCTGCAATACTTCAGCACAATACTTCAGGATTTGCTTCACCTGCCGGTAAAAATATTAAATCCCCCGCAGATTTTGAGGGGAAAAAGTACGGGGGCTGGGGTTCCCCAATGGAAGAAGCAATATTGAAAGGTTTAATGGAAAAATATGGAAGTACTTTGACACGCTTGAAATTGTAAATATCGGGGCCGCAGACTTTTTCACCAGCGTTACAAAAGATGTAGACTTTACATGGATATATTACGGCTGGGATGGCGTAGCTGCTGAAGTAATGGGTTTTGATATTAACTTTTTGCTGCTTCAGGACCTTGACAGCAGACTGGATTTCTATACTCCTGTCATTATAACCAGTGAAAAAACAGCAAGCCAAAACCCTGGACTGGTCATGGATTTTCTTGCTGCAACAGAAAAAGGCTACAGATTTGCAAAAGAAAACCCTGATGCAGCAGCAGCTTTACTGATTTCATATGTTCCAGAACTTGACATTGAGATTGTAAAAGCAAGCCAACAGTATCTGTCAGGCTGGTATATAACTGAGGGAAGAGGCTGGGGGTTTATGGATGAAAATACCTGGAAAACATTTGGCGATTGGATGTATGAGAATAACCTTCTAAAGAGGCAGCTTGATTACAAAAAAGCTTTTACAAATGAGTATCTGCCATAAAATCAATTAGTGGCTTTGTATTCGTTAATATTAAAGGGGATAAAAAATACGGCATTGAAGACAAAAGACAATATACTGATTGAAGTAAAAAACATAAAAAAAAGTTTTACAAACCTTCATACTATTGAAGATATATCACTTACACTTGAAAAAAACCAGTTTGTTTCCATATTGGGGCCAAGCGGATGCGGAAAAAGCACACTTTTTGATATTATAGCCGGGCTGGAAAAGCCTGACAGGGGATTTGTTTTTATTGGCGGGCACCAGTTTAACGGCAGGACCGGAAGGGTAAGTTATATGCACCAGAAGGACCTGCTGTTTCCCTGGAGCACTATTTTAGATAATGTCTGTGTCCCCCTCATATTAAAGGGCTTAAGAAGAAAAGATGCTGCAATTAAAGCAAAAAAGCACTTCCCTGCATTTGGCCTGGAAGGTTTTGAAAAAAGCTATCCCTCCCAGCTTTCAGGAGGCATGCGACAGAGAGCTGCGCTTCTTCGCACTTATCTTTTTGCTGAAGATATAATGCTGCTTGATGAGCCTTTCGGCAGCCTTGATGCAATAACAAGGAAAAAAATGCAGATGTGGCTCCTTAAAATCTGGGAAAAAATAAATGCATCCATTCTTTTTATTACCCATGATATTGAAGAGGCAATCTTTCTTTCAGACAGGATTTATGTCCTTTCTGAAAGGCCTGCAATTGTAAAGAAAACTTTTGATATTGATATAAAGAGGCCAAGGGACAGCAGCATGCTGACATCGTCCGCATTTAATAATATAAAAAAACAAATATTTGAATTACTGTATTGATGGATTAATGCCGTCTGCTGCACAGATTTGTTTATGGCATGCTTATCTTCCTTATTGGAGCAAAGCTTACAAGAAGGTTCTTTTTTCCTGTTTTATCAAAAAACACTTCAAGTTCAATATCATCTTTCAATATTGCTGTCCTGAGTATTTTGCCTTTGCCCCACATTTTATGCACTACAAAATCACCCACTCTATAGTCTGCATACACGGGACTTTCACTGCTGGCATAATCGGCCCACATATCATCATCCGGAGGTTTTTTATAAAAGGCCTCGGTGCGGGAATAAGCTGCTGCTTTTTTATTATGCGCGGACCCTGCATTTTCATCCCTGACAAGATTTTTTGGAATTTCCTTTAAAAATCTTGAAACATTCCTGTAACTTGTATTTCCGAATATGCTTCTGCTGACTGCACATACCAAAAAAACTTTTTCCTGAGCCCTTGTTATGCCGACATAGCAAAGCCTTCTTTCTTCCTCGAGCTCTGCTATGCTTTCCATGCTCCTCGAATGGGGAAAAATACCATCCTCCATTCCAATAATAAAGACTACAGGATATTCAAGGCCTTTTGCATTGTGCAGTGTCATAAGCACAACCGCATCAGAACCAGTGTCATAATTATCAATATCTGTAATAAGCGATATTTCCTCAAGAAATCCTTCGAGTACTGAAATTCCTGCATCCTGCCCTGTCTCTTTTGCCTTTAAATCATATTCTTTTGTTACTGTCAGGAGCTCTTTTAAATTCTCCTGCCTGTTTTCAGCATCGATTGTATATTCATTCTTCAGCTGAAGCATATATCCTGTATCTGTCCAGATTTTTTCAAGAAGTTTATAAATTTCACAGCCTTTTGAAGCATCACTGCGGAAATTTCCCATCATTTCAATAAAATTATCTATTCTTTTTTGTAAAGCCTGGCCCAAAAACTTGATTTCGCTGTTTCTGTAAAATGCTTCAACAAAAGTTATTTTATTTTCAGCAGCAAATTTCTCCACTGCAGTAAGTGTTGCCTTGCCGATTTTTCTTCCTGGAACATTTACTATCCTTAAAAGACTTATTATATCTTTAGGATTTGAAATGAGCTTTAAATATGCAAGCATATCCTTTATTTCCCTGCGGTCATAAAACCTCAAGCCCCCGTATATTTTATAAGGGATACCCTCCTTTATAAGCTGTTCCTCAACTGCCCTTGACTGCGCATTGGTTCTGTAAAAGACTGCAAAATCACGGTATTTCTTATTACCGCTTTCTGTAAGTTTTTTTATCTCTGAAATTACAAATGATGCCTCTTCTTTTTCATCGGCTGCTGTATACCTGGATATCAAATCACCTTCAATATTTTCTGTCCAGAGTTTTTTATTTTTCCTGCTTTCATTATGCAAAATAAGGCTGTTTGCCGCATCCAGTATTTTCTTCGTCGAGCGGTAATTCTGTTCCAGTTTAATTATTTTTGTATCTTTAAAGTTTTTATCAAAACCAATGATATTTTCTATTTCAGCGCCCCTCCAGCTGTATATGCTCTGGTCATCATCACCCACTACATAAACATTTTTATACTTTTGGGCCAGCAGAAGCACTATTTCATTCTGGGCAATATTTGTATCCTGGAACTCATCTACAAGAATATACCTGAATTTTTCCTGGTATTTTTCCTTTATTTCAGGATATTCTTTGAATATTTCTGCGGTATACATAAGCAGGTCATCAAAATCAACGGCATTTGCCTTGATTAGTTTCTGCTGGTAAAGAGGATATACTCTTGCAACAGTTTTTTCATAGTAATCTGTTGCGTTCTCAATGTAATTCTCAGAATTTATAAGCCTGTTTTTGGCATCTGAAATTACTGAATGCACGGCCCTTGGCAAAAACCGTTTGCTGTCAATGTTAAGCTCTGAAAGGCATTTTGCAGTCAGGCTCACCTGGTCGGAATCGTCATAAATAACAAAGTTTGAAGAAATACCTTTGTGGTAAATTTCGTATCTCAAAATCCTGGCGCAGAAAGAATGAAATGTGCTGACCCACATCACTTCCCCGATTTTACCCACAAGCTCGACCACTCTTTTTTTCATTTCTTTTGCAGCTTTATTTGTAAAAGTAATTGCAAGAATATTAAAGGGGTCAACACCAATCTCCCTGATAAGATAAGATATTTTATAAGTTAAAACCCGGGTTTTTCCGCTGCCTGCGCCGGCTATTACAAGCAGTGGATTATTTATACTTTTTACAGCTGTAAGCTGTGCACTGTTGAGGTGTTTTTCCAGTTCCAAAATTACCTGATTCCGTAAAATCCCAATTATCTTATTTTCCTGCCGAAAAACTTTGCTATATACTCGACCTGGGCAAGCATTTCCCTGGTCTGGTGTGCATTTAATGCCTGCTGGCCGTCACACAGGGCCTTTCCCGGATCTGTGTGAACCTCCACAATCAAACCATCTGCACCCACTGCAATTGCAGCTCTGCTCATTGGAATCACAAGGTCACTCTGGCCGACTGCATGAGACGGGTCTATAATTATTGGCAGTTTGCTTAATTTTTTTATAACCGGAACTGCAGAAAGGTCAAGCGTAAATCTTGTATATGGCTCAAAAGTCCTTATGCCCCTTTCACAAAGCACTACTTCCGCATTTCCCTGCGATGTGATATATTCAACAGCCAGCAGCCACTCTTTTATAGTGGAGCCCCAGCCTCTTTTCAAAATTACTGATTTATTCATTTCATTAGCAATTTTGCCAACTTTTTTAAGCAGCGCAAAATTTGACATATTCCTGGTTCCTATCTGTAGAACATCAACATACTCTGCAACTATGCTGGCTTTATCCGCATCAGTAACTTCAGTTACTGTTTTTAAATCATATTTTTGGCCAATTTCTTTGATATATTCAAGGCCTTTTCTTTCTAGTCCCTGGAAACTGTAAGGTGAAGTACGGGGTTTATATGCCCCTCCCCTTAAATACTTAAGCCCATTTTCTTTTACAAGAGCAGCAATACCGTCAAGCTGGGCGCGGCTTTCAATGGCGCATGGCCCTGCTACTACTGTAATGTATCCCTCTTTAACCAGCGTATCGCTGCTGTCTTTAGCTGTACTATTTTTATCTTTTTCGCTTATTTGTCTTTTTTTTATTTCACCCATAAAATATTACCTGCCTATAAAGTCTCGTCCTTTTCAAGTATCTGCACATTGCGCAATATAGATTCAAAAATCTGTATTATATTATCATTATAAAGAGGCCCATTATTATATTTGACAATATTGTTTATTAAATCCTCTTCCCTTTTTGCATCATATAAAGGCATACCATGAATGTTTTTGAGTTTTTTTATATTTGATACAATTTCCGCCCTCTTATTTAGAAGCTCCACAAGCCCCCTGTCTATTTTATCAATATCTTCCCTGTATTCTTTTAACTTTTTCTTAAAATCCTCTTCCATCTTAATTACCCCTTTTTACATCCTTTAAATTATTCCCATTCTATGGTGCTGGGCGGTTTTGAGCTTATATCATAAACTACCCTGTTAACTCCGCCAACTTCGTTTATTATCCTGCTGCTCAGTCTTTCCATTACTTCATAAGGCAGCCTTACCCAGTCTGCAGTCATAGCATCCTGGCTGTTTACAGCTCTGATTACAACAGGGTATGCGTATGTTCTTTCATCACCCATGACCCCGACACTTTTTATAGCCGGAAGGACCGCAAAAGACTGCCATATTTTATCATAAAGGTCCGCCCGTTTTATTTCCTCAAGAACTATTTTATCAGCCATTTTAAGAATCTCAAGCCGTTGCTCTGTAACTTCACCTATTATGCGTATTGCAAGGCCCGGACCTGGAAACGGCTGGCGTCTCACAATTTCCTCTGAAAGACCCAGTTCTATGCCAAGTTTTCTTACCTCATCTTTAAAAAGCTGCCGCAATGGTTCAATAAGCTTTATATTCATGTCCTCAGGGAGTCCTCCGACATTATGATGAGACTTTATTTTAGCCGCAACTCCTGTGCCGCTTTCAATAACGTCAGAATACAATGTGCCCTGTACAAGATATTCAACGTTCTTTATTTTCCCGGCCTGCTCTTCAAAAACCCTTATAAATTCATTGCCTATTATCTTTCTTTTTTCCTCTGGATCTTCTACGCCCTTTAACTTTGAAAGGAATCTTTCTTTTGCCTTAATATGAATAAAATTTATTTTAAAATTCTTCCTGAAGGTATTTTCCACCTGTTCGCTTTCACCAAAACGAAGCAGCCCGTGATCAACAAATATGCACGTCAGATTCTTACCGACAGCTTTGTGCACCAGAAGCGCCGATACTGCTGAATCAACTCCGCCGCTTAATGCGCATATTACATTTGCGTCTTTTACTGAATTTTTAATTTCAGCAATCTTGCTTTCAATTATAGAAACCATTGTCCAGGAAGGCGTGCATCCGCAAATATTGAATAAAAAATTTTTCAGTATATCCATACCTGACGGGGTATGTATGACTTCAGGATGAAACTGTATTCCATAAATCCTGCTGCTTTTATTCTCAATTCCAGCTACAGGCAGCGCCGGGGTTGAAGCTATTACCTTAAATCCATCCGGGACCTTAATAACGCTGTCCCTGTGGCTCATCCAGCATATTTCAGTCTGTTCAAGCCCTTCAAAGAGCAGGCTGTCTGTTACAAGACCTATTTCTGTCTTTCCAAATTCATTGCTGCCTGTACCTGTAACCTTTCCGCCTAAAAGATGAGCCATAAGCTGCATTCCATAGCATATGCCGAGTACAGGCACTCCGAGCTGCAATATCTCCGGCAGTACTTCAGGCGCATTTTTTTCAGCAAATTCCCTTTTAAAACTGTCCGGCTCTTTTATATCATTATTTTTTGAAGTTATGCTTCCCGGAGAACCGGAAAATATTATTCCTGAAGGATTCTTTGCCCTTATTTCTTCAATACATGTATTATAAGGAAGAACTTCAGAGTACACCCTTAGCTCCCTTATCCTGCGTGCAATGAGCTGGCTATATTGCCCCCCGAAGTCAAGTACAATAATATTCTCCATTTAAATCCTCTCATAAATAATTAATATGGTGTGCTTGATTAAATATTCTAACCCATTCCAATTTTCTGGGTCTGCTGGTGAAACTTGCCCTCAGTTTTTATTGTGGGAGCTACCATTACTTCAGCTTTCTGGAATTCTTTAATATTAAGATATCCGCATGTTGCCATTGATGTTTTAAGAGCACCGCAGAGATTTAATGTTCCGTCGTTTTCATGTGCAGGGCCCACAAGTATTTCCTCCAGAGTTGCAACAACATCAGTCTTTACTCTTGCGCCTCTTGGCAAATCAGGATGAAATGTGGCCATACCCCAGTGATAGCCTTTACCAGGCGCCTCAACAGCTCTTGACAGCGGGGCGCCAATCATAGCAAGGTCAGCCCCGCATGCTATTGCTTTTGCAATATCACCGCCAGTCCTCATTCCGCCATCTGCAATTACCAGGACATACTTGCCCGTTTCCTCAAGATGCCTGGATCTTGCAGCAGCTGCATCTGCTATTGCAGTTGCCTGGGGAACGCCTATTCCAAGGACCTGCCTCGTGGTGCAGGCAGCCCCCGGCCCTACACCTGTAAGTACGCCAACTGCACCGGTGCGCATAAGATGAAGGGCTGCAGCAAAAGAACAGCAGCCGCCCACTATGACTGGAACCGGGCACTCAGGTATGAATTTTTTTAAATCAAGGGGTTCCCTTGAAGTGCTTACGTGTTCTGCACTTATCACAGTTCCCTGTATAACCAGTATATCAAGCCCTGCATCAAGCGCAGACCTGTAATATTTCTGGACCTTCTGGGGAGTAAGTGATGCAATTGCTACGGCACCTTTATCTTTTATCTGTTTAATTCTTTTTACAATAAGCTCTTCTTTTATAGGCTCCTGGTATATTTCCTGCATTTTTCTTGTAGCTTCAGCATCATTAAATGATGCAATTTTTTCAAGCATTTCATCTGCATTGTCATATCTTGACTGTATTCCTTCCAGGTTAAGAACTGCCATTCCTCCAATCCTGTCCATATTAATGGCAAATTTTATATCAACTACCCCATCCATTGCTGAAGCAAGTACAGGTATTTTCATTTTAAACTTATCTATGTTTGTAGAAATATCTATATCTTCCGGATCCCTGGTACGGCGGCTTGGCACTATTGCAATTTCATCAAAACCGTAAGATCTCCTGCCTGATTTTCCTTTTCCAATTTCAATTTCCATTTATTTTATTCTCCCTTCCAATTTAATTTTTTTTTCTTCTTTTTTTGCAAGCCTTTTAATATTATCCCGGTGCGCAATAAAAGTTAAAATAAAAAGACAAACTGCGGCAATTACAACCGGCAGTAAATGCCCTGAGAAATAAAATGAAACAGGTGTGGCAACAGCAGCAGACAGTGATGCCAGAGATACTATTCTTGATACTGCAAAAACTACAGCCCAGGCAGCAAGTATTGCAACTGCCGGGGTAAACCTTAACCATAACAAATGGCTGCCTGATATTGCAAAACAGCACAAACCTATTATAACGCCATAAGATGTAGATATACCTTTGCCGCCCCTGAATTTCAGGTATACAGAGTAAACGTGCCCGACTACTGCAGCTACTCCTGCTATTGAAAGCGTTACAAGATCACCAGGGAATATAAAATAAACAATCATGAGGGGAATAAATCCTTTTAATACATCTATAAGTATTGTTACAACTCCAAGAGGAACGCCAATTGTCCTGATAACATTTGTTCCGCCGATATTACCGCTTCCCTCTGACCTTATGTCCCTTCCTTTTGTCTTTAACTTAAAGACTATATAACCGACAGGAACAGCCCCCAGCAGGTAGGCAAAAATAATCAGCAATATTTTAAAAATAATTACATTATCCATAAATTTTATTTTAAGCCAGGATTTTTATTCCGGATTCCATATTTACAGATTTGCCTGATATATATAAAAATCCGGTTATCCGGAAATTATATCAGAAAACCTTTTGAGTAAAACAAAAAGATTAAAATAATAGTGAAATATTACTATAAGTGCAGGATTTATTCAATTTATGATTGAAGCCATGTTCCAGTTTTTATTGCAGCAATAGTATTTTGCATTCTAAAAAATTTAAATTACATCTTTATAATCATTCCAATCACTATTTCAAGGTTAAAAGAGGTTCAATATAAATGGAGCCTTCCCATTCAAAAAGGGAATGCTGCCCTTTTATGTAATTTATATTTTTATTGATTTACATATTATATTTTTTTTGTTATAATACTTTATTATTTTATATATATTAGTATAAATAATATTATTATAAATATATATAATATTATTTCTATATTTTACAGTTTCTTTATAAATATTTTCAATTAATTAAAAGGAGGCACAATGGATTTAAATATTATTTTAATCATGCTGATGCTTGCAGCCCTGTTTCTATCTCTGGTAGCTATTATAATGGTGGTTGTGTTTTTATTAAAAACTAATACAAAAATCAAATCCTTTTTCAGGTTATCCAGGTTCTTTTATTTAAATAATTTTATTGAAAAAGGTTTAAAAAGAAATGAAAACCAGTATACCGACCCAGAGATGCTTTACCAGGATTATATGCTTAAAAAACCGGTTAAGTCTATAAATAAGTGACATGTTCTGCATTTTTTACTATATATTTCATTTTTAACCATTGTTTTGCTTTGCCCAAGACACAAATAATCATTAAAAGATGGCATAAAGAAGTGAAGCGCCCCACTTTTTTTCCTCTACTGTTGTAATGGCTTGGCCGCAAATAAAAAGAGCCGGTTATTTTTTGTTAATCCGGCTCTTTTATTCTTTTATATAGACGCAGTTTAATCTTAATAAACTGAATCCTTTATTACATCATCGGGCCCATTCCGCCGCCGTATCCACCGCCTGGAGGCATAGGTGGTGTTTTCTCTTTTTCAGGTTTTTCAGCAATTACCACTTCTGTAGTAAGAAGAAGAGCTGCAATTGATGCTGCATTCTGCAGAGCGCTTCTTGTTACTTTTGCAGGGTCAATAATGCCGGCATCAATCATATTAACATATTTGCCTGCATATGCATCAAGGCCTTCACCTTCAGGAAGCGATTTTACTTTTTCAACCACTACTGAACCTTCCCAGCCTGCATTTGTAGCAATCTGCCTGAGAGGCTCTTCAAGAGCCTTGACAACAATAGTTGCCCCGGTCTTGATATCACCCTCAAATTTTTTAAGGTCTATTTTAGGCGCAATATCAACAAGAACAACACCGCCGCCCGGAACTATGCCTTCCTCAACAGCTGCTTTTGTAGCTGAAAGGGCATCCTCTATCCTGTGTTTTTTCTCTTTAAGCTCGACTTCTGTTGCTGCCCCAACTTTAATTACTGCAACGCCGCCTGAAAGTTTCGCAAGCCTTTCCTGGAGTTTTTCTTTATCAAAGTCTGAGTCTGACTGCTCGATTTCGGTCTTTATCTGTTTGATTCTGCCTTTAATGGCTTCAAGTGAACCTTTTCCTTCAACTACAGTAGTGTTTTCCTTATCAACTTTTACCTGTCGGGCCTGGCCGAGCATTTCAACAGTTACATTTTCAAGCTTAATGCCAATTTCTTCTGATATAACTTTTCCGCCTGTAACTATTGAAATATCCTCAAGCATGGCTTTTCTCCTGTCACCGAATCCGGGAGCCTTAACTGCAACGCATACAAATGTACCCCTCAGTTTATTGACTACAAGAGTAGCAAGTGCTTCTCCTTCAACGTCTTCAGCGATAATAAGCAATGGTTTGCCTGTTTGCATGATTTTTTCAAGAACAGGTATTAAATCATTAACAGCAGCCATTTTCTGGTTGGCTATAAGGATATAGGGCTCATTAAGAACAGCTTCCATTCTTTCAGGATCAGTTACCATATAAGGTGAAAGATATCCTTTGTCAAACTGAAGACCTTCAACAAGTTCGATATCTATTCCGAATTTGTTTGATTCTTCAACTGTAATAACGCCATCCTTGCCTACTTTTTCCATAGCATCTGCTATTGTCTGGCCAATAACCTGGTCAGCTGCCGAAATTGCTGCAACTTCTGCAATTTTCTTTTTATCTGTAGCAATATCTTTTGAAGCTTTGCCGATTTCTTTAACAGCTACATCTACCGCTTCTTCAATTCCTTTTTTCAGCATGAGCGGATTTGCTCCTGCTGCAACATTACGCAGGCCTTCTTTTACCATAGCCTGTGCAAGAAGAGTGGCCGTTGTGGTACCGTCGCCGGCAACATCATTTGTTTTTGTTGCAACTTCTTTTAAAAGCTGCACACCTGAGTTTTCAAAAGGATCCTCTACTTCAATTTCTCTTGCTATTGTCACGCCATCATTGGTTATAGTGGGTGAACCGTACTTTTTTTCAAGTACCACATTTCTGCCTTTGGGGCCAAGTGTAACCTTAACTGCGTCTGCAATTATATTTACACCCCTTTCGAGTGCCCGCCTGGAAGTTTCATCATACTTTAATTCTTTAGCCATAAATCATTCCTCCTTAAATTTAATAAATCTGAAATACAATGTGTCCGCCGTATGCCGGCCCAACACTTCATGACTGCCTTAACTATTTAGTTACGATTGCAAGCACATCGCTTTCCCTGATAATCAGGTGCTCGGTTCCATCAATTTTTACTTCAGTTCCGGCATATTTAGAGTAAAGAACAACATCCCCTACTTTGACTTCCATCTGGATTTTGTTGCCCTTATCATCACGTCCGCCTTCTCCTGCTGCAATTACCGTTCCTTCCTGCGGTTTTTCCTTAGCAGAATCAGGAAGGACTATTCCGCTCTTTGTTGTCTCTTCGCTAGCTTTTGGCTCAATAAGAAGCCTGTCGCCAAGTGGTCTGTAACCCATATTCATTACCTCCTCTTAATTTACTTTTTATTCTATTATGCTGCATGCGCACAGGGTACTATTGCGGCAAAATATTTAATTATATGGAACTTTACATAAATATATTTTTGCCTATATGTACCTAATTTGTTTAGCACTCTCTTTATGAGACTGCTAAACCATAAGAAATAATATTACAAGCAGGTCTATAAATCAAGAGAAAAATAAAAAAAATTTTGCAGGATTAGGACTTGCTTGCCTGTGCTAAAATTATAATATTATCCTTACTTTTTATTAAATTTAAATTGACTGCAAAAAGAAAATTATTTTTAATATGGGAATTGCCGCAATTTCTTCTTTCGCTGGCATTTCTTGCTGCCGTAAAGAAAAATATTATTAAAACCCTGAAGTACAGGGATACTCTTGTATATTTTGTCAGTGGTTTTCCCGGCGGGATATCGCTTTCATTTATAATTTTTTTAAATACCAGGTACATTGATTATCCCGGTGTGATAAAACATGAATATGGGCACAGCAGGCAGTCTTTAATGCTAGGTTGGTTTTACCTTCCGGTTGTGGGCCTTCCTTCTTTAATCAGGTCAATTATATGGAATATAAAAAAACTTCCCGAAAAAAATTATTACAATAAATTCCCTGAAAACTGGGCGAACAGGCTTGGCGGACATTCATAATTTTAGCAGCGGTCCCATCTTTCGCAGCAGATCAATTAAGGCCGGTACGCTGCTGCCTAAATGAAATTATTTTTTCCAAGCATTTTAGTTATATATTCAACAGCTTCTTCCGGCTCATCAACTATTCTGTACAGTTTTTTATCTTCAGGGCTTATGGTGCAATATTTTTCGAGCAGGCAATCATCAATCCAGCCATACAATTCCTCCCAGAACTTGCGCCCGTACAAAGCTATGGGGAAATGCTCAATTTTTTGTGTCTGCGCCAGGGTGAGGGCCTCAAAAAGTTCATCCAGGGTGCCGAATCCGCCGGGAAAAATAACATAACCAATGGAATATTTTACAAACATCATTTTCCTTACAAAGAAATACCGGAAATCAAGGGAAATGTTCTGGTAAGGATTTGGCGCCTGCTCCATGGGAAGAATTATATTGCATCCTATTGAAAGGCCTCCAGCTTCAAACGCGCCTTTATTAGCCGCTTCCATTATGCCGGGCCCTCCCCCTGTAATTACTCCAAAACCATTTTTTACCATGAGAGCTGCAGTCTTTTCTGCTTCTTTATAGTATTTATTTTCCGGCAATGTCCTTGCAGAGCCAAAAAAGGAAATGCAGCGGCCAACTTCTGCCAGGGTATCAAAACCATCAACAAATTCACTCTGTATCCTCATTACTCTCCAGGGATCAGTACTCCTGAAGTCATAATCAATTTTTTTTGAAGCACTTAAAAACTCTTTTTCCTCATCCTGTGCGGGATACCTTTTTTTCATACTCATCACTTTCCTGATAATAATTATTCTCTTATATAAAGAATTTTAACATAAGCCACTTTAATAGCCTAATACATTGAATTTTCGTAAAAATTGAATTAAAAAGCAGGAGCAATGCTGTTTTTCTCCATGTTGTTTATAATCCTCAATTCCCTTATTAAAAATATTGCGCAGACAATAATATCCATGAAATCAGAAAACGGCCAGGATGCCCATATTCCTGTAAGGCCCCAGAATACCGGGAAGATAAGAATTGCAGGAATGAGAAATAATACCTGCCTTGAAAGGGTGATAACAGTTGCCGGCATGGCCTTCCCTATTGCCTGGAAAAATGTCCCGCCCACAAACTGTAAGCCAAGAAAAGGGAAAAATACTATAAGTATCCTGATTGGAACAATGCCCAGCTTTATAAACTCCGGTTCGCTGCTGAAAAAACCAAGAAGCTGCGCAGGAAAAATCATCAGTATTAAAAAAACAATTGTGGAAAATACAGTGTTCCAGATTATTGTTTCAGCAAGAATTTTTTTAACCCTGCCATACAGTTTTGCGCCATAATTAAAACTTACAATAGTTGAAAACCCCTGGGTCAATCCAATTATAGGCATAAGTGTGAGATCGATAAGCCTTATGCCTATTCCCACAATGGCAATATAAGCATCGCTTCCATATTTCATTATCGCCCTGTTAAAAAGCAGTATGATAAAGCTGTCAATTGTTGCCATTATAAAAGATGGTGTCCCTATCCTTATTGTCTCCCACATTATTTTCAAGTCTAATTTAAAATCTGAAACCCTGAACCTGAAAATACTATTGCCTAACCTGAAATACAGTATTATGAAAAATGCAGTGACGGCCTGGCTTATTACAGTTGCAATAGCAGCCCCCCTTACGCCCATACCAAGCCAGAACACAAATACAGGGTCCAGAATCATATTTAGGATGGCGCCTACAAGCACCGGATACATGGATGCCCTGGGTTTTCCTTCAGCCCTTATTACAATCCTGGCAAAAGCATCAAATGAATAAAGTACAAAACCGCCGAGTATAACTGAAGCATATTCTTTTGCCAGCGGCAGCACTTCATTTGAGGCCCCGAAAAACCTGAGAAGCCTTTCAAGGAATATGTAGCAGGGCACCATAAATAAAATACTCAACCCAAAGTTAAGAAGGATTGCATTTGCACCTGCATTTACAGCTACGTCTTTCTGGCCTGCCCCAAGATTTCTTGAAATTATTGAACCTGAACCAGCTCCGATCATGAAGCCGATTGCCCACATTATTATCATTATTGGCAACACTATTGTCAGTGCAGCAATACCTCTGGGACCCACTGCTCTTCCAACAAAAATTGTGTCCACCATATTATACAGAGCCCCAAAAACAAGTGCTATTATTGGCGGATACGAAAATTTAAACAGCAGGGGCCGCAGATTATCGTTTAATATATGTTGTCTTTCTTCCATTTAATGCAGTAACAGATTTTTCATGAGATGATTATATAAAATGAAGTACTTATTTAAGAAGGAAATAAATTTATTTAAACTATTTACACAGCTATTTAAATAAATCTTTCAAACCTGTCTTTTTTTACCTTACAAATCGGGCAGACTTCCGGAGGGTTCTCCCTTGCGCATAAATACCCGCACACCCTGCATCTCCACACAGGAATTTTATTTGTTTTAAGCATTTCTGCTGAACTTTCCTTATTTACCAAAATTGTCTCTGTCTTTGCAACGGTACTATCTTTTTCTGAAGCTGTGCTTTGCTTGTACCTTCTTTCAGGGATTGGTTTAAGTTCCTTAAGGCCGCTGAATATATCCTGGTCCACATACAATCCGCAATAACACGCGCCAAAATCATTGATGTCCGCATCGCGGTAATCGCACGGACAGACAATATCCCTGTCATTTTCAATAGAACCTGAAGATAGCCTGCAGGGGCAAGCCTGATATCCATACCTTGCCTGGTTTATAAGAAGCCCCTTTACAAGGTCTTTTGAAAACTGCTCATCCGGATTTAAATGATACCCGCTGCTTTGCGCATCCTTTTTTATTTTTACATAAAGGCTGTTAATTTCCTGCCCTGTAATTTCCCTTTGCATATCTTTCTCTGTCATAAGAAGCTTCTTTTAATATTTAAAAAATCTATTTATTTTCAAACCTGTTTTTAATTTTTTCCTCATCAAACCCAACTATGCAGTCTTTGCTGTCTATTACCATAGTGGGAAAACCCCCTCCGGGATTATATTTTTTAATCTCTTTTATTACCTCCTGCTGCTGTTCAAAGTCAAGCAAATCAACATCTATGCAATCATATGCCACATTTAAATCAGACAGCAGCTTTTTTGTTTTTCCGCACCATATGCATGTGCTTAATGCGTATAATTTTACATCACCCTTATTATTACCTTCAATATGCTTTGTTTCTATATCCATATAACCACCCTTTTAATAAAAATAAAATTTTTAAATCAAAAAATCAACAAATTTGCAGAAGGAATCATATTATCACATATTATTAAAACTTCAAGCTAGAAATAGCTGTATGGATTCTTCTGGGCGCCATTTACCCTGACCTCAAAATGAAGATGGGGGCCGGTTGAATAACCTGTAGAACCAACATATCCAATAACCTGGCCCCTTTTAACCTTACTACCTGCAGATACGGCAAAACCTGAAAGATGTGCATAGAAAGTGGCAAACCCACCGCCATGATAAATAAGTATTGAATAACCGTATCCACCCATATACTCAGCCTGCAGCACTTCCCCATCTGCTGCAGCAACAACAGGTGTTCCTGTATCTGCCCCGATATCAATTCCTCCATGGAATGCATTGGCTCCGGATATGGGGCTTATCCTGTATCCAAAACCGCTTGTAAGCACGCCTTTTGTGGGGTAAAGCAGCTTACCGGGAGCGTTTCCGTGCCTTAAAGCCTCAAGTTTTTTTGTAATCTCATTTTCTTTTGCAGCCAGCTCTTTTTCCATTTTTATTAATGCTTCCTTGTTTGCCCGGGTTTTGCTCAGCAGCGATTTTTTCTCATTATAATTATTTTCAACTTCCCTCTTTTTGATTTCAGATTCTTCTACAAGCTTTTCAATGCTTTCTTTCTGTTTTTTCTGTTCCTCTTTTAATTCCTCTATATTTTCTTTTATTGATATATTCTTATCCCTGTCTTCATGGAGTTCATTAAGTATTTTTACATCCTTCTGTGCAATCATATTCATGAGCTTTAACCTTGAAAACAATTCAATAAAAGTGTCTGATTCAAAAAGGAGCTGGATTACATCTTGTCCCTTGTTTTTATATATGGAGGCCACTCTGTCATTTAAAATAAACGTTTTTTCCTTAAGAATATTTTCCAGGTCTGACACCTCTTTTTCTTTTATAACCAGCTCAATTGTTAACCTGTCAACTTCTGTTTTTGTTTGTGCCAGCCTTTCGTTTAAATCCTCTAGCTCACTCAGGGAGCTCAGCAGGTTTCTTTCAACCTGGCTGACCTGTGCAATATATTCTGTTTCCGCCTTTTTTGCCTGTTCAATTTCTTTACGGGTATTTTCTTTCTGTTTCTTGACTTTTTCAAGTTCCTGCTCAAGGGTTTCGCCAAAAAGTATTTTTGGGGGGTCATAAATGAAAAAAGAAAAAAATGAGACTAGCATAAATACTGCAATGCATAATGATATCATGCATTTTATTTTTAAACCTGTTTGCTGCATTATTACTTGCTTCATTTTCGGCTATGTTATTTGCAACTTAAATATTACTGCTAAATATTTAATTATTTTTTAACTTTATGTATAAACAATTAAGTACATTAATAATTATACACTTAAATAAATAAATAATGCAAAAATTTTATTTCGTTTTAAAAATTATTCTTCTTTTTGGCTAAAAACGGGCATTTATAGTAAACTCATTAATATTATTTATATCATCAGCTATAATTTTTAGCTTGCCCCGGCCCAGGATGATAATTTTAATATTGATTTAGTCTTACAGGGAAAATGAGTAAATTTAAAATTGCACTGCTTCAGTTAAAGGTTAAAGAAAACAAAGAAGAGAACCTAAAAAACGCCTCGGATATGATATATGATGCTGCCAGGGGCAATGCAGATATTATAATACTTCCCGAAATGTTTAATTGCCCTTATGACAATTCTTTTTTTGGAACTTATGCTGAAAAATATCCTGGAATTACTGCAGAAATGCTTTCAGGTCTTTCAAAAAAACTATCCGTATATATTGTGGGCGGGTCCATACCTGAAAAAGATGATGAAGGAAGAATCTATAATACGTCATTTGTTTTTGACCGTAATGGCCGCCTTGCTGCAAAACACAGGAAAATACACCTGTTTGATGTTTGTATTGAAAATGGCATCTGTTTTAAAGAGTCTGCTGTTTTGAGCCATGGAAAAAGCATGACTGTTTTTGAAACGGAATTCTGCAAAGCTGGTGTTGCAATATGCTATGATATAAGGTTTCCTGAACTGATCCGCAAAATGACACTTGAAGGCGCCGGAATAATAATAGTCCCGGCAGCTTTTAATATGACCACGGGCCCGGCGCACTGGCATGTAACTGCCAGGGCAAGGGCCATTGACAACCAGGTTTACATTGTCCTTGCATCCCCTGCAAGAAACCCCAAATCACCATATATTGCTTACGGGCATTCCATGGCTGTAAATCCATGGGGGAAAATTATTTCTGAAGCCACAACGGGCCAGCAGATTATTTTTGCTGAGATTGACCCGGAGTATATGAGAAAAATAAGGCAGGAGCTGCCCCTTCTTAAACACAGACGTACTGATTATTAGGGTACATTTTCTATTCAATATTTTTGACATTTATGAAGTTGGTGCTGCCGGGCCTGTTAACCATTACACCTCCAGTAATAACAACCATATCACCTTTATTTATAAGATTTAAATCCATGCTTGCCTTTATTGCTTCTTCAATCATGCTTTCGATATCGGTTTTAAAATATGTTTTTACCGGAATTACTCCCCAGCTTATCATAAGCTGCCTTATAACCCAATCGTGGGGGCTTGCACCAATAATTATATTGTGTGGCCTGTTTTTTGATATCTGTCTTGCAGTGCTGCCTGACTGTGTAGCAGTAATTATTGCTTTTGCAGACATGACATTTGCGATTTCACATGCGGCAAAACTAATTGATTCTGTAATGCTGTTCTTTTTAAGTGAAAACTTTTTGTTGAGTATCTCCTTGTAATCAAGTGTTTCCTCTGTTTTTTTAATTATTCTTGACATCATCTGCAGGCAAGACAACGCAAACATTCCTGCTGCAGTTTCACCGGAAAGCATCAGTGCATCCGAACCATCATGTATTGCATTAGCAACATCACTTACCTCTGCCCGGGTTGGCCGGGGATTTCTTATCATTGAATCAAGCATTTGAGTGGCCGTTATTACCGGTTTTCCCGCAATATTTGCCTTTTTTATTATCTCCTTCTGTATATTGGGGACATCTTCTTCAGGCATTTCAATGCCAAGATCCCCCCTGGCAACCATTATTGCGTCAGAACTTTCCATTATGCTGTCAAAGTTCACGACTGCTTCATATGTTTCAATTTTAGCAATGACTTTAATATTGCTGCCCAAATTTTCTATAATATCTTTAATAATTTTTAAATCACCTGCATTCCTTACAAAAGACTGGGCAATAAAATCCACTTCCTTTTCTATGCCAAACTTTAAAAAAGAAATATCTGTTTCGGTAACCGAGTCTGCACTGACTGAAATACCCGGAAGATTTATTCCTTTTCTTGATTTTAACACTCCTCCCCTTATTGTCTTTGCATAAGCTTTCTGCTTTGCATTATCTATTTTTAAAATCTTAAATTCCAAAAGCCCGTCATCTATAAAGATTGTGCAGCCTTCCTTTATATCATCAAGAAATTTATCATACACAACTTTTATAACCGGCGTAAAGGCAGCTGTATCCTGGTCATTGCCTGTGGTAAAAATAATATTCTGCCCATCAGAAATTTTTATTTCATTTTCCAGTTTTGCAGTCCTTATTTTCGGACCCTGCAAATCAAGCATGAGGGCAGTATTTTTTCCATGTTTTTTTGAAATATTGCGAATTTTACTGATAATATCTGCAGCATAGGAAAATGTGCTGTGGGACGCGTTTATCCTTGCCACATCCATTCCGTTTAATATAAGTTTTTCAAGCATTTCAGCTGAATTGCTTGCTGGTCCTATGGTACAAATTATCTTTGTTTTTCTCAAAAATCCCTCCTGCTGTTTGCTAATAAAGAAAAATGCCGTTATCTTTTGATTTATTTTATTCTTTAATTGGACTATACTTATTTTTTAAAGGTATTATAGCATTTTAAAATCGGCAGGGCATACCATTCGTAATTATTACAGTCTGACCATTTATGTATTCAAGAATTTTCTTGTTTTACGCTGATCAGGGTAATATTTTTATAATGCATTTATTATTTTTTCAGAAGGGAGACAGTTATGACAATAGGTTCAATAGCAGGTATTATTATTGTGGCAGTTTTTTTGATTATCGTTTTTTCTGCAGCAATAAGAGTCTTAAGGGAATATGAAAGAGGAGTAATATTCAGGTTCGGCAGGCTAAGAGGCGCAAAAGGGCCGGGTATTTTCCTCATCATACCGTTCGTGGATAAAATGATAAAAGTCGATTTAAGGACTGTTACCCTTGATGTTCCCCCACAGGATATAATTACAAAAGACAATGTTCCCGTAAATGTTAATGCTGTTTGCTATTTCAGGGTAATGGAGCCTGAAAAAGCAATCGTACAGATTGAAAATTATAAAATAGCAACTTCACAGATTGCCCAGACAACACTTAGAAGTATACTCGGGCAGGCAGAGCTTGATGACCTTCTATCAAGGCGTGAAAAGATAAATAAGGAATTGCAGGCAATTATTGATGAGCAGACAGACCCGTGGGGAATAAAGGTCAGTATTGTTGAAATAAAAGATGTTGAGCTTCCGCAGACAATACAGCGCGCTTTTGCAAGGCAGGCTGAAGCAGAGAGGGAAAGAAGGGCAAAAATCATCAATTCCGAAGGTGAGCTCCAGGCCTCAGAAAAACTATCACAGGCAGCAGAAGTGCTTTCAAGGTTCCCGGCATCCATACAGCTGAGGTTTTTGCAGACTTTAAAAGAGATATCAGCCGAACAGAATTCAACTATTATATTTCCTGTCCCCATTGATCTTATTGAGGGATTTTTGAAAAAAATCTCTGATAAGAAGTAATAAAGATACAGCAGGCAGAAATCAAATAGAGATTAAAAACATGTTTTATATATTTTGGAGGCGGCACCCGGACTCGAACCGGGGATAAAGGTTTTGCAGACCTCTGCCTTACCGCTTGGCTATGCCGCCTTATGTTATTTTTGAAAGAACTTAGTTCTTCCTGTCTGATAAAATTGCCGGGTGAAACAATGTATTTCTTGCACGCGGCGATTTACTATTATAGGATAAAACAAAACAAAGTTAAATATTATATTTGCAATACTTTTATTTAAACTTGCTCACTCTCCGGGCAGCAGCCAAATAAATTACAGCATTTTAATATCAGCTCGGCTGGTTTTATATGTCCCCCAGCAGTTGCCTTACATATTCTGCAATTGCCAGTGATGAGGTAAGCCCCGGGGAATCAATTCCAATAAGATTTATTGCATCCGGATAAATTGAACTTCTTTTAATTACAAAATCATAATATCCTTTTAATTTTGCTCTTATGCCAGCCTGGTGCAATGTTATATCTTCAATTCTTATATTCGGGAAAAAAGGTTTTACCATCTCATAGAAATACCCTGAATCACGCACAGTGGTATAGTCATCTTTATTTAGAGGCTTTGAGTATGCAGGCCCTATTGTAATTGTATTTCCTGTTTCATATCTTCCATCAATTAAGTCAAAAACCGGGGTCAAATGCACCCCCACTGATTTGGTAACTTTACTCTCCCTGAAAAGCTCAATAAATTTTTTAAAGTGAACATTTGCCCTTTCGCCATCGGAGAAATAACCGAATGGCACTGGATATATATTTGCCCCTTTTACAATTATGTTTTCCCTTTTCCGGCAGTAGAACTTTGCTGATTCACCTTTTACGGGATCAATCTCATAGGGGCTTAAAGGATCTATCATTTTTGCAATTTCATCTGAAAAAAGCCCTGCACAATTTATTAAAAACCTGGTTTCAAATATTTCCTCCGAATTCCTGGACTTTATTCTAATTAAAAATCCCCCATCACTACCAGGTTTTATTTCTGTAAGCTTGTTTCCTGTAAGGAAAATAACTCCCTGCTCTTCAGCAATATTATACAGCTTCTTAACAAACAGCGTTGGCTCTATGATTCCTGATGTGGGCACATAAAGCCCTGCAACTGCTTCAACATTGGGTTCAATGTTTTTTATTTGACGCCCGCCAACAAGCTTTATACCCGGTACGCCGTTTTCCTGTGCTATGCGCAGAACATCTTCAAGATACTCCTCTTCAAGGGCATTTGTTGCCAATACCAGCTTTCCTGTTTTTTTACATGGCACTCCATGTTTTTCACAAAAATCATACAGCATACTGTTACCCTTAACACAAAGGTAGGACTTTAGCGGCCCAAAATCCCTTGGATAATAAATTCCTGCATGTATGACTCCCGAGTTTCTTGAAGACTGGTTTTCTCCTGCAATTTGGCTGTTTTTTTCAATAACAAGTATTTCACCGCTGCATTTCCTGGAAATTTCTGCTGCAACCGCACAACCAATTACGCCTGCACCTATTATTGTTAGCTGTATTTCTTCTGTCATTTCTGTAAAAAAAATCTAATTACTTTTGTTTTTAACTTTGCTGTAATTCCGGTATTTCCTCAATACTAACTTGCCTTTAAATTCTGCCTATGACTGCCAGATTACAGGCAATAAAGAAGTATTGGCATATTAAATAGCGGTTTTATTATCTATTGCTTTAAACTGCAAAAGCAGGCAATAATTTTGGCTGTATTGTATTATTCAAAAACTCCATCAATCTCTTTACTGCAGTAGCCGCACCGCCCGTTTATTATTTTGCTGCCGCTCACATAAAAACTGCTTCTTTGTAAAACAGTTTTTCCACATTCAGGGCAAATGGTATTTTCCAGGCAATTGCTTCCTGTGTTGCCTCCATAAACATATTTCAATCCTGCGTTTTTTCCAATGCTGCATGCTCTTACTATTGAATTAATACCGGTGGGTTCAATGACTGATTTATAATTGGGATAATAGGCGCTTATGTGCCAGGGTATGGCATTGCTTATGCCGGACAAAAAACCTGCAATACCTTCAAGCTCTTTATCTGAATCATTAAGCCCGGGTATAAGCAGCGTTGTAATTTCAATCCATACACCAAGTTTATGCATATGTTTTATGTTATCCATGACAGGTTTTATCCTCCCCCCAATTTTTTCCCTGTAGAAATCCACAGAAAAACTCTTTAAATCAATATTTGCAGCATCAAGATAGGGACCTATCATTTCAATGCAATCTCCTGTCATAAATCCGTTTGTTACAAATACATTTTTAATATTTTTCCCATGCGCCAGTTTTGCTGTATCATATGCAAGTTCAAAATATACAGTGGGTTCAGTGTATGTGTATGATATGCTTTTGCACCCCCCGGCAATAGCTTCACTTACTATTGTTTCCGGCGGGATTTTTCTGCCGTCTATTATTTCATAATCGCACGGCATCTGTGAAATCTGCCAGTTCTGGCAGAAAAAACACTTAAAATTACATCCCGGGGTAGCTAAAGATAAAGATTTTGTTCCCGGAAGGAAATGAAAGAGCGGTTTTTTTTCTATAGGGTCTATATTCAGGGAAATAACTTTATCGTAAACAAGGCTGGTAAGAGTTCCTTTATGATTTTTCCTCACAGCGCATTTGCCTTTTTCCCCATCAGCAATTACGCATCTGTGATTACAAAGGTCACATCGTACAGTATTGTCTTTTAATTTTTTATATAAATATGCTTCTTTCATAACATAAATCAAAAAATATTAAAAATATAATGAATATTAATGTTTTTTTTAACATTTCAGCATATCTTCTAAAATACGAATAATTTAATTGCAGAATTAAATTATAAAAATATTTAATTCCTGATTAGTATTATAGTTTATTATCCTTTTTTAAGAAATAATCCAAACGTCTTGAGGGATTTACATGAAAAAATTTCATACTGTAGATACCAATGCATCTAAACTATATCTTTTTAACTGATTTAATAAGAAGCGGATTAAATAAATACATGGCAATTTATTTTTTTTATAATAAAATATTTGTCAATAAATTAACAATCATTTTGATATCTGTAATATTGCAAAATAAAAAAGCGATAGGAAGGCTATGATGAAAAAATTCTTAATATTATTTTTAATATTATCCCTTATTACTGTTTTTTTTCTTGCAGGCTGTAATAATAAAAATGCTGGAAAAAATGGCCAGGATTTTAATAATAGCCAGGCAGCAACTGATGAATTTGCTGAATCTGCAACCCAGGCTGCTGAGTCTATTGAGGATAAGCAGTTAATAGTGATGTCAATTACCCCTGAGGAGGGCTACAGGATTATATCGGAAAATATGGATTATTTCCTGATTGATGTAAGAACTGAAGAAGAATATATGCAGGGATACATTGAAACTGCTAACCTTATACCTTTGCAGGAACTTGAAAGCAGGCTTGATGAAATACCGAAAAATAAACAGATTATAATTTACTGCAGAAGCGGTAACAGAAGCAGGGAAGCAGCAAACATCTTGATTAATAATGGATTTGGAATGGTTTATGACATGGGTGGAATAATTGACTGGCAGCAGGCAGGCTTTCCTGTAGTTAAATAGATATTTATTATCTGGCAAGGAAACTTGAATATAATGGAGATTGCTGAAGGCTATTTATTAATGCCGGAAGTAATTATAATCATAAAAATTAAGTATAATGGTGTCCCATTGTTTACAAATTTGGAACCAGATTTTTTAAGAAATAAACCTGATAAACAATCTAAAATATCAATATATTTTTTATTTATTTAATTTTTTTGGAAAAAAACTTAGCAGCAGATCAATATTTGCCCAATATTTGTCTTGTTCGTTTCTTAATAATTCTAGGTTAATTAGCTCCTTAAGATCTCTTGTCAAAGTTCTCTGTGATAATATTTTATATGTTGCAGCAATATCAACTGTTAAATTTAATATTTCATCAATTGTAAATTTTTTAAAAATAGGAATTGAAAGAATCAGATTTCTTCTTCTTTTATTCAAATTTTCATTTTTACTTTTAATTTTACTTGTACGAAAAATTTCATGTATATAGTTCGCCCAGGATGTTTTAAACTGGTCTACTTGAGTAAGTTCTAAAATATTATTTAATCCGTCTCTGTAACCCTTAATAGCATAAGCTAAAAAATCACTTAAATTTCCTGTCTTAGTTGATTTTTCCAAATGCCTGTAGTATTCATTTCTGGTTTCATTATAAAAATTAGATAATAAGTGCGATGCAATATCCGGATTACCTGCACGCAATAAAATATAAAATTCCAGCAATCTTGCAGTTCTGCCATTTCCATCCCCAAAAGGATGAATCCATGCAATATAGACATGCGAGATAATTGCCTGTATTACTGAATCTTTAAAATTTTGTCCCTTAGAAAAGTGAAATTCTTTAATGCTCCAATCACAAAATTGTTTTAGTAATGGCCCAACATCATGATAATCAGGTGGCCTATACTTTGTACCGACATTTACATTGCAATCACGAATTTTTCCGGGGATAGCTTGAAAATGATCCCCTAGGTCTTTACCAACAAGATAATTAAATCTCTTGATTAAATCAGGTGAAATTATCTCGAATTTATTATAAATTGCTACTTCTCTTAATAACTCGTTTAATGCATTTAAAATATTTCTAACTTCGGTTTCCTGGTATTCTTTACTGGGAGGTAGCTTAATACCCTCATTTACCTTTTCAACTTCTTCATCGGAAAGAGTATTTCCTTCAATTGCAGTAGTGGACTGTGCGCCTTTAGTTAAAGAAACGTTCAATAAAACTTTTCTATATTCAGGCCTGATGGGAATATTACGTATAGCTTTGATAATTGCATCACATTGGCCTAATTCATATACCGTGTCCTCTTTTAACTCCCATTTTGGCAAAAAAGATATATGAGGATACTTTTCTATAATTATTTTCATTTATTTGATGTTTTTATTTTTGACAAATTTGTTGACAAATACAATATACTTTTTGTCTTAAAATTTGTCAAGTTTGAGATACTGTCCATTCAAGTCCCTATTAACATGCCTTTTTGGCATGTTTATATACATTCAGCTTTACTTATTGAATTTAAATTTGATGGTGTCGGAAGGGGGACTTGGTCTTTCGTCTCGCCTGCTGGCTCGCTGCAGAGCCGCGGACTCACTCGCCTTCGCTCGCTCCGTCCATTCAAGTCCCATAAACATGCCTTTTTGGCATGTTTATATACATTCAGCTTTACTTATTGAATTTAAATTTGATGGTGTCGGAAGGGGGACTTGGTCTTTCGTCTCGCCTGCTGGCTCGCTGCAGAGCCGCGGACTCACTCGCCTTCGCTCGCTCCGTCCATTCAAGTCCCATAAACATGCCTTTTTGGCATGTTTATATACATTCAGCTTTACTTATTGAATTTAAATTTGATGGTGTCGGAAGGGGGACTTGAACCCCCATGAACTATACCGTTCACAAGGCCCTCAACCTTGCGCGTCTACCAATTCCGCCATTCCGACTTTATAATAGGTTTGTTTTACTTAAAAAACTCTTTGACTTTTAAAAGCAACCTATCATAACAATACTGGTTGTTGCTTAAAGCGCATTAATATTCTATTTATATTGTATATATATGTCAATCAATTTTAAGAACTTGTTAGCATCTATAATTTTGTGATTAAATAAATAATATGCCAGGATAGGTATTGATAAACCGTTTGAAGGCTAAGCGGGCATGGTTTCATTTATTACTATCCAAAAATTTTAGATGCTTTTTAAGAACTTAACCTGGAAGAAAACAAATCATTAACAACAAGTTTGAATGATATAGCTTATAATACATCACTAAATTTATGATTATTCCTGCCTGGGCTTAAGGCCTATTGCTAAATGTTCCCATAAATTGCCCGGTTTTACAATTAATGCGAGGTCCTTGTCTCCTTCAATGCTTTGCAGCAGGTTAAGGTCTGCCGGTATATTTAAAATATCAATATTGCCCTCGTTTAACATGCTTATCAGATAATTCATATCCGAATTAAAAATGAATTTTATTGCATCTATTTCCGGTTTTTTTCCAACATAATGGGGATTGGAGTGCACAATTATATGATTGCCTTTTACCCACTCCTTTAAAATAAATGGTCCGCTTCCAAAAATATTTTCAGCAAATAATTCACTGATTTTTTTGTCCTTGAGCATACTTTCGGGAAATAATATACTAAACTGGTCTTCCCAGTTGGCATTATACTGCTTAAAAGTTACTGAAAACTCTTTTTCATCTATCGCTTCACATGAAGTGATATTACTGTAATCAGCCCACATATAGCTTATTTTTTCATCAGATTTTATTGCGTTTATGCTTGCAGCAACATCATATGCAGTAATTGGAGTTCCATCCTGCCAGTATATTTCGTTTTTTAATCTGATCTTTGCTTTAAGGCTTAATCTAATGTCATCTTTGCCTGTATCGTCTCCGGTTTCTATGCCTTCAACAAGCAGCGGCTCATAATGGCCATAGTCTTTCTTTTGCCATAAGCCACATAATATAAGCCCGTTTATATGGTCCCTGTATATATTATCAGGAATAAACGGGTTTAAAAGATATGGCTCCTGCTGATATCCGGCAATAAGACTTTTTTGTATGCCTTCAACACCATCATTATCTTCAGCATTATCCTTCTTGGAACCCTCTTCAGAAGCAATATCCATCTCAGTAATATTTTTAAGAAAACTGCCGTTATCTTCGTCGATATCGATACCTGAAATTTTTTTATTATATGCTACGCAAAATATCCTGCTGTAAAGAGGCAGTATAAATGCGCTTTCAGCAAGTATTGACTGGAGCCTGCCTGCGTCATTATTATCAATAAAAGCAGGATTTTCTGATAATATTTTATTAAGCAGTGTCTCAAAATCCTTATTGCTGTACCAGTAATAATTATTGCAGTTTTTGTTTGTGTCAGATTCCATCGGGGGGATTTTGTCAGAGCTGAAATAATTAACAAGGGAGTAAAAATCAGGTGTATATATAGCCCAGAGCCCGAGCTCATAATCGCCTTTCTTTACATAATCTACGTACCACTCACGCGATTCCTTGTTTGAAATCCAGACTTTTATACCAATAGCATCCAGGTTTTCTTTTATTATCTCTTCAATTACCTGCCTTGAAGGACTTTCCGCCCCAGCGCCAATTGTCAAATAGAGAGGTTGGCCAATGTCATATCCTGCTGTTTTAAGGTATTCTTTTGCCTTAGCAGGATTGTAGCTATAAATATCCCATGCAGGATAGTAGTATTTGCTGCCTGGATTAAATACACTGTTTAATACTGTCCCGTATTCTGCAAACAACTCTTCTGAAATTCTTTTCCTGTCTATTGCGTAAAAAATGGCTTTCCTGATATTCAAATCACTTAAAGGATTTTTATCAGCCTGTTTGTTCTTAAGCTCAAAAAAATATTGTTCTGTAAATAAATAATCTGCAGAATTGTCCTCTTCAACGCTTTCCTGGGTGTTTTGAAACCCTTCAATTCCGGAATAGCCAAGTTTTTCATACTGGCATGCACTTAATATTGCGCTTGCTGTAATAGCCAATATCAAAAATAGCAGGTAGAACTTGCTTGCAGTAAATTTTTTTAATTCTTTATTATCATCCAGCATAATTATAAAATATATCCGGGCTAAAATATTAAATTGGCTTACCGGCAAAAAAGCAGGCCGCCAGATGTCCCTCTGCAGAAGAAATCGCATGTTTTTTTAATTCAGGCTCCTCCCTGCTGCAGATTTCCTGGGCATTTGGGCATCTCGGATTAAACCTGCATCCATTAGGGGGGCTAATAGGGCTTGGCACATCCCCCTGCAGTATTATCCTTTTCCTCTTTCTTTCAACTTCAGGGTCAGGTATTGGAACTGCTGACAACAACCCCATAGTATAGGGGTGAAGTGGTTTTTCGTAAAGGTCCTTACTTTCAGCAACTTCCACAATTTTACCCAGGTACATTACTGCAACTCTGTTGCTTACATGTTTTACAACAGAAAGATCATGGGCTATGAAGAGATAGGTGAGATCAAACTCTTTTTGAAGGCTGTTCATCAAGTTAAGTATTTGCACCTGTACTGAAACATCAAGAGCTGACACCGGTTCATCGCAGAGTATAAGTTTTGGAGTTAGCGCAAGCGCCCTTGCAATACCGATTCTCTGTCTCTGTCCGCCGGAAAATTCATGGGGGTACCTGTTGATATGCTCAGGGTTTAATCCTACTGTTTTTAAAAGTTCCTTGACTTTTTTCCTCCTTATTTTTTTATCGCCAATACGGTGTATTTCAAGAGGCTCCCCTATTATATCTCCAACAGTCATCCTGGGCGAAAGCGATGCATATGGATCCTGGAAAATTATCTGTATGTCCCTTCTTGTATTAAACATCTGGCGATTATTCATTTTGAAAATGTCATTGCCATTATATAAAGCCTGCCCTGAAGTGGGGTTGGTTAAACGCAATATAACTCTTGATGTTGTTGATTTTCCGCAGCCGCTTTCCCCAACAAGCCCAAATGTCTCACCTTTTTTAATATAAAAACTTATATCGTCAACCGCTTTTATAGAGCCGGCAGACCGATGAGACAGAAAACCGCTTCTTAAATTAAAATATTTTTTAAGGTTTTTTACTTCAAGTATCCTGTTATTATTGTCTTTCATTTTCCTAACTTATATCTTAAAACAGTTTAATATTTTAAAAACAATTGCCATCTATTTCTTTCTTTTAAGACTGCCGCTTAAAAATTCTTCAGCCCTTATGCAGGAAGTAAAGTGCCCTTTTTCAATTTCTAAAAGCGGAGGAAGTATGTTTTTACATTTATCAATAGCATATTTGCATCTTACCCTGAATATGCAGCCCCGGGGCAAGTCAATAAGGCTTGGAGGATTTCCCTCAATTGGCTTTAAATGCTCCCTTTTTGCCTCGTCAAGCCTTGTTATTGATTTCATAAGCCCCAGCGTGTATGGATGGCAGGGTTTATAAAAGATTGTATCTACATCTGAAAACTCAACCGTTTTGCCAGCATACATAACCATTACCCTGTCAGCATATTTTGCAACAACACCCAGGTCATGCGTTATTATAATAATTGATGATTTTGTCTTTTCTTTGAGCTCATGCATAAGTTCAAGTATTTGAGCTTGTATTGTTACATCAAGCGCAGTTGTGGGCTCATCGGCAATTAAAATATTGGGGCTGTTAGCTATTGCCATAGCAATCATTGCCCTCTGCCTCATGCCGCCTGAAAACTCATGGGGATAGCTGTTAAATCTTCTTTTAAGGTCAGGAATGCCTACCATTTCAAGCAGTTTTAAGCTTTCCTGCTTTGCAGTTTTTTTATCAACATTCCTGTGCGCAATTATTGCTTCCATAATCTGGTTGCCAATAGTAAATACAGGATTTAAGCTTGTCATAGGATCCTGGAAAATCATGGAAATCCTGTTTCCCCTGAAATCCTGCAGTTCCTTAATATTCATATCAAGAATATTCCTGCCTTTAAAAAGAATCTCGCCTTCCACAATTTTTCCCGGCGGCTGCTTTATAAGGCGGAGAATTGAAAGAGCAGTAACGCTTTTTCCGGAACCAGTCTCGCCCACTATCCCGAGCGTCTCCATTACATTTAAATCAAAAGACACACCATCAACAGCTTTTACAACTCCCCCGTCTGTAAAGAAGTAAGTTTTTAAGTTTTTTACTTCCAGTATTTTGTTATTTTGCTGTAAATCCATTTTTAAATCAGCCGGTTTCAGAAAATATTAAATCTATATTATTGCTTCATCTTAGGGTCAAATGCATCCCTTAAACCATCACCAAGCAATACAAAACCTAGTACAGTTATAAGTATTACCAGGCCCGGGAAAATCATCATCCAGGGGGCAATATCAATATAATCAAGTGACTCCGAAAGCATTTTCCCCCATGCAGGCGTTGGCGGCTGCACACCAATTCCAAGAAAGCTCAATGCAGCTTCAACTATTATCGCAGTACCGACATTCATTGTTGCATACACGATTATAGGGGCAAAGGAATTCGGGAATATGTGCTTTGTAATTATACGGTAATTGCTTGCACCAAGAGCCCTTGCCGCTTCAATGTATTCCTTGTTTTTAATTGAAAGTATCGAACCTCTAAATATTCTTGCAAAAGATGCCCATCCAAGAAGCCCTATTGCTATAAATATATTGATTATGCCTGGACCAAGCACAGTCATTATCGCTATAGCCCCAAGTATATAAGGGAATGCAAAAAATATATCTGCTACCCTCATGATAATTGCATCGGATGCTCCGCCAAAATAACCGGAAAGGGCTCCCATTAACAGCCCTATAATAACTGAGATGCCCACTGCAATAATCCCTACTTCAAGGGATACTCTGCTTCCGTATATCACCCTGCTTAATATGTCCCTGCCAAGCAAATCAGTCCCAAACCAGTAAGTCCTGCCTGGACCAAGCAATGAATCTTCTTTAACACGGCTTATAGGGTCAAATGGCGCAATAAGCGGCGCAAATATTGCAATTATTACAAGGAGCAATACAATTGAAAGCCCTACCATGGCAAGTTTATTCCTTTTTAGTCTTTTCCATGCACTTTATAAAGAGACGTCCTGGTATATTTTTTCTCCATAAAAAAATCTTCAGCAAGCCCTATTGTTACTTCGCTGTCTTCAACACTTCTGTCAATTTCAATGTCTTTTATTTTATTTTCTTCATCCATTTTTTTAAAAAATATACCGGATATAATTTACCTGATAAAAACCGCAACCTGGATTGATAAGCCGGTTAAAGGCCCGGCTCCCTCTTTTCATATCTTATTCTAGGATCAAGCCATGCATAAATTATATCCACAATTAAATTCATTATCACAAAAATACTGACAAGTATTATAGTTCCCCCGATTACAACCGGGGCATCGCGCTGAAGGACTGCAAGATATAAAGTCCTTCCCACACCCGGCCAGTTAAACACAGTCTCAGTAAGAATTGCGCCGCCCATGAGTGCGCCAAGGTCAAGGCCAACCAGGGTAACAACAGGAATAAGCGCATTTTTCATTGCATGCTTTCCAACAACTTTAAACTGAGAAAGCCCTTTTGCATATGCAGTAACAATATAATCATTTGAAAGTGCTTCAAGCATTGTGCTTCTCATCATTCTAGCAACATATGCGATGGATACAGATGCCAGGGTAATTGCGGGAAGTATATAATACTTTATGCTTCCGTCTCCATAACCCGACATTGGGAGCCAGCCAAGTTTTAGCCCAAATGTAACCTGCAATATCATTCCGAGCCAGTATACGGGCACACACACAACAATTGTAGTAGAGATAGTAACAAGGCTGTCCCAGAAACTGTACTTCTTGACTGCAGAAACAATGCCGGCAAAAAGCCCTATTATTATTTCCAGAATTATTGCTGCAAAAGCAAGCCTTATTGAATAGGGATAATGCTGGGCAAGGATGCTGTTTACTGAACGTCCGTACCTGTATGAAGTCCCAAGGTCACCGCTGAACAACCCCCTCATATATCTCCAGTACTGTACATGCAGGGGCCTGTCTATTCCCATCTTCGCCCTCAGATTTGCAAGAGCTTCAGGAGTTGCGCCTTTTTGCAGGATAAGCTGGGCAGGATCTTCAGGAATTACATACATGAGGATAAAAAGTATAAGGGTAACGCCTATAATAACAGGGATTATCTGGAGTATTCTTCTTAAAATAAAATAAAGCATACAAATCCTGTATTTATATTATTAATGCAATAAAAACTGCCCGGCAATAATATAATTTAAACAATCAAACAGTTGTGTGTATTTATATTAGTAAGTACTCTTATTTTTAAAATGCTTAATTTTATAATGAAATTAGATTAATAACAATAAAAGCAGCAGTTAAAACAGCCTCAAATATATTGTAGCCTGCACATTCGGCACAGGCTACAATTTATTTTAACAACAATTTAATGCTTAAGTAACAACACTGTAATTCTTATTTATTCTGCAGATTCAATGTAAACCTTGTTTAAATCATAATTATCCATTGCAGAAAGAACAAATCCTTTTACTTTATCCGCAACCACTCTTCTTGCTCCATAAAAATAAATAATAATAAAAGAATTATCTAAAAGTATTGCTTTCTCGATTTCCCGGTATTTTGCAATTCTCTGCTCTTCATCTTTTATCTGCCTTGCTTCAGCAAGCATTCTGTCAACCTCCGGATTATTATAACCTGTCCAGTTATCCGCTGACTGTGAATGAAAAAGAGGATACATAAAGTTATCCATCGTAGGATAATCTGCACCCCAGCCAATCCTGAAGAAATTGAGTTCCCCTGTTTGAGCTTTTTCAATTAATGTTCCCCATTCAAAGCCCTCTATTTCAATATTTACACCAATTTCTTTTAAATCTGCCTGAACAGCTTCTGCCAGCAGTTCATGTCCAGAACCAGTGTTGAAACCAAGATTCAATGTCGGTAAACCTTCACCATTTGGAAATCCTGCTTCAGCAAGAAGTGTTTTTGCTTTTTCCTGGTCAAAAGTATAAGGAGCCTGATTTTCAGCAAAACCCACTATTCCTCTTGGTACAAAACCTGTTGCAGGTGTTGGTACACCTTCCATTATTACATCGCATATATTCTTCCTGTCAATTGCATAATTTAATGCTTCTCGAAGCTTTGGGTTTGATTTAAAAGGTTCCGACTGTGTATTCATACCGTAAAAATATAGTGCAAGTATTGGAATTGTTATTACATTGTCCTTAAGTTCAGGATCCTCTTCAGTGGCTTTAATCTTTCCCGTAGGAATTGCACAATAATCAATATTGCCTGCCTTAAATTCAAGAAATGCAGTGTTTTCATCAGTTATTATTCTATATTCTACCGCATCAAGCTTTGCATTGGCGCCATAGTAGTCTTCATTGCGCACCAGTTTTATATACTGTTCATCAACCCATTCTACAAATTTAAATGGCCCTGTTCCATTAATATGCTTTGTATAATCATTTCCCCATTTTTCAATATCAGCTTCTCTTACAGGATAAAAAACTACATGGCCCAATGTATTTATAAAATCCTGGTATGGGTATTCAAGAGTTACTTGTAGAGTGAAATCATCAAGCGCCGTAACACCCTCCAGAGTAGTTGCGGTTCCTTCCTGGCATGCCTGAAAGCCTTTTATTGCAGACAGGTGATAGGCAAGATAGGCCGCTGTCTCGGCCAGGACAGCTCTCGTCCAGGAATAAACGAAATCATGGGCTGTAAGCGGTGAGCCGTCATGGAATTTTACGCCTTTTCTAATGTTAAAAGTGTAGACAAGCCCGTCATCTGTGACGTCCAAATTTTCACAGAGCTCAGGGACAAGATCAAGCGTCACCGGGTCATAATCAAAAAGGCCGTCCCAGACCTGGCGTATTACCTGCATGCCTTCGCTTTCAACGCAGAATGGCGGGTCCAATGACATTGGCTGGTCTATATGGATTTTCATCACTCCGCCTGCAGCTTCAGCTTTTTTACAGCCAATTGAAAGAGATCCTATGAGTGCAACAATAAGAACTACAGCCATGATAGCAATCATTTTAGATCTTAATTTCATTTAACCTCCTCTTTCTGCTTTTATTTGCAGAAAACCTGCAAAACTATATCAATATAATTTTAAATTTATAAATTAAAAATAATTATAACTGTCTTTCCGCATGTTAAAAACTCAGTTTTTCCGAATTAATTTCTTAAAAATTACGGGGTTACTTGCCCCAAAAATTGTCCTCATCAATATCTAAAAGATCAAGCAGTAACTTCTGGATAG
>VGAZ01000003.1 GCA_016870615.1 Actinomycetota bacterium
TTTGGAGCCTGTAATGCAGGAATGGCTGGGGAGAGAGGATTCGAACCCCTGCTCTACGGGCCAGAGCCGCATGTCCTACCGCTAGACGACTCCCCATTAAAAAACTTAACTTATGTTATTGAATAATATCATAAAAACACAGCTAATATAATACTGAAATCCGGATTAAAAAGGATTTTTATAATTTAAACTGTTAAATACTGCAGCTTTTGAGTACAATCAGATAAACAATACTAATTCAGTTTTATCATTATCAGCTCTGTCCGCACTCCGGACAGTTATTGGCTTCTGAAGGAATAACAGCTCCGCATTTACTGCAGCGCTTTACAGGTATATTACATGTTTTGCAGAAAGGCACAAACTGTTCTTCCAACTCTCCTTCACAAAATGGACATTTGCAGTCTTTATTCTTAACACCTGACATTAAATCACCCTGTTAAATTTATTGTTTTTCTTTTATTTTATTTTGATAATCTTTAATTGCTTCATGTAATGCTTCTGCCCCAAGATTTGAACAATGCATCTTATTCTTTGGAAGCCCGCCAAGCTCTTTTGCTACATCCTTGTTAGTTATTTTTAAAGCTTCTTCAAGGGTCTTGCCTATTGCTAGGTCGCTAACCATGCTTGATACAGCTATTGCTGCTCCACAGCCAAAGGTCTTGAATTTTACATCTTCTATAACATTATCTTTAACTTTTATATAAAAAGTCATCATATCCCCGCAAACAGGGTTTCCAATCTCGCCCCTGCCGTCGGCATCCTTTATTTCGCCAACATTGTGAGGAGTCATGAAATGCTGCATAACTTTTTCACTGTACTGAACCATTTTCTACCTCTTTACTTTATAATAACTATGCCGGGCTTATATTGCCGGCATATAATTTATCTTATTATTGGTTTCTTTATAATATATTATTTTTAATTTCAAGTTTCAAGCAACTTTAACAAAATCGCATAAATACTTTGATTTTTCATTTTAAAGACTTAATTACTGCGATATATTTTAATCCTGCTTTTTTAATCTTCAGGAGAGCGGCGACATCTTCCTTAATTTTTCAATTATAGAAGGCAAAACTTCCAGGGTTTTTTTAATTTCAGCTTCAGTATTGTATTTTCCCAGTGAAAAAAGTATGGAACCATTTGCAATTGCAGGTGAAAGACCTATGGCATTTAAAACATGTGAAGTTTTAAGTGCTGCGGATGCGCAGGAAGAACCGCTGGAAACAGCTACTCCCTGGCTGTTCAGTAAAAGGGTAATTGATTCTCCTTCAATATATTCAAAGCTTACATGGACATTTCCAGGAAGCCTCTTTTCAGGATGGCCGTTTAATTTTACTTTTTTAATATTTTTTAAAATACCTTCTGTAAGCATATCCCTTAAAACTGTAATTGCCTTGATATTATCTTCCATCTCAAGTTTTGCAATACTGCATGCTTTACCAAACCCGGCAATTGCAGGAACATTTTCTGTGCCGGCTCTTCTGCCGCGTTCCTGTACTCCGCCAATAATAATGGGGCGCATTTTTATGCCTTTTTTCAAATAAATGGCGGCAGCTCCTTTTGGGCCATACATCTGCTGTGCGCTGAAACTGCAGCAGTCAATGCCCAGCGCATTTACACCAAGCGGAATAATTCCCGCAGTTGCAGCACAGTCACTGTGCATCACAACTCCTGCCTGCTTTGCCAAATCAGATATATCCTTAATATGCTGGATTGTGCCAATTTCATTATTTGCATGCATTATGCTTATCAGTACCGTATTTTTCTTAATTGCTTTTTTAACATCATGCGGATCAACAATACCATATTTATCAACAGGCAGAAGGGTTACTTCCCAGCCTTCTCTCTGCATTTCTTTTAAAGGATTTAAAATTGAATAATGTTCAATTGCTGAAGTTATTATATGCCTGCCTTTATCCCTGTGGGCCCGGGCAATGCCCCACAATGCAGTATTGTTGGACTCAGTTGCGCAGGATGTAAAATATATTTCATCTTTTTCTGCACCAATAAGGCTGGCAACAGACATGCGCGCTTTTTCCATTTTTTCTTCAGGAATTTCCCCGAAAGAGTGAAAAGATGAAGGGTTGCCGTAATGTTTTTTAAACAGTGGCAGCATTTCCCTGTAAGCCCTGTCATCAATTCTTGTTGTTGATGCATTATCAAAAAATATCCTGTTATTTTCTAAGTTTCCCATCTCTTTAAAATTATATATATTAATAAAAAATGAATGCTCTTAATTATGGCGGCCATTTATATCGGTTTATTTATTTTTAATATTTTTGAAAAACATATTGAAAAATACATGTCCGTCACTTTAAATACTACTAATTTACTATTAATTAAATATAAAACAATTAGAGTTAAATATCAACAATCATATTAAATCCGCAGGAATATTATTTTAAACTTTTAAATAAAACTTTGAAAATTTGCAGACTCTCTTTTATATTTTAATCTAGTATATACTTTTCCTGTATGTGCTATGTAATTAAAAATAATATGCAGGTTTTTAAGCACCCAAGCCTTTTTAAGCAAGAGACCTGTCTTTTATAAAAAAAGTATATCTGGTATATTATTCTAAAAGGTTTAATGACAGCAATCAATAAAATAAAAGGTTTTATTTTTACTGTAAACAGTATGAAAGGATTAGAATGATTATAGGGATAGGAAATGTAGGAAGCACATCTTTTAAAAGTAAGATTATAGAAATTTCAGGCAATAATGAAATAAAAACTCTTGGAGAGGCAAATATTGACAGGATTAAATCTGAAGGGGAATCAACTTTTGCGCACAGTATAAAAGACAACCCCATGGAAAAGGAATCAGTCAATATTTTTGGCCTCGAGGCTTCCATAAACCTTGCTCTTGACTGGTATGTTAAAAATAATGTCATTTTAAAACCATCTGATATACAGGCAATGGGCTTTAAATGCATACTTGGCCAAACCAATGGCGCAAATATGCTAACACCGGCTATTCTTGCTGAAATGCAGAAGTATGCGTTTGTTGCCCCTGTACATAATATCCCCTATATTGAATCAATAGGCATATTCAGTAAAATACTCAATGTGCCAATGGTAGGGGTGTTTGAACCGTCATTTCATTACTCAATTCCTGAATTCAGGAGACCGCTCAGTTTTCCATGGGAATGGTATGAAAAGCTCGGAATAAAAAAATTCGGTTTTCATGGCTCTTCGCACAGGTATCTTTCAGCTATGGCTTTTAAATTGATGGATAGTGAAAATATAAGGCTTATAACAATACACCTTGGCGGCTCAAGTTCAGTATGTGCCGTAAAAAACGGAAAATCAATTGACACAAGCATGAGCTTTTCACCAAACTCAGGGCTTTTCCAGGGGACAAGAAGCGGGGATGTTGATGGCACAGCTTTATTATATGCAATGAAAGAGCTTGGTATTTCAATTGAAGAGGCGCAGTCTGAGATTTCAAATAATGCGGGGCTTAAGGGCATTGCAGGAATCGGCACTGAGGACTTCAGGGAGATTCTCAAAGCCAGCGAGGAAGGAAATAAAAGGGCAAGGATTGCTATTGAGGCTTACATAGATGGCATAAGAAAATATATAGGCTCTTTTGCTGCTGTTATGGGCGGCGTTGACTGCCTGGTTTTAAGCGGCGGAATTGGTGAGAAAAATGTAAAAATAAGGCAGAGGCTTCTTGAAGGGCTTGAATTTATGGGCATTAAACTTGACGGGATGCGCAATAATGAAATAGGCGGCGGCCAGGGTATGATATCTTCAGATTACTCATTTGAATCAAAGGCAAAAATATTTGTCATACCCACTAATGAAGAGCTTGTTGTTGCAAGTTTTACAAAAAAAGTCGTTGAACTCGGAAGGGATTTAAAACCTGAGGAGATGGTTTTCAGGCTTTAAAACTGCAAAAGCTTTTTAATTTTGGATTTTTTTATTTTCAAACCTTATTGTAAATTATTTTGTACCATTTATTAATAAAGCTAATATTATAAGCAAAGTTTAAAAAACAGCAATTACTGCAGATTTAATATTTAACAAAATATTTGTTAATGTTAATATTACCTGATGAAAAACATGAGTCTTAAATACAGGGCTTCAGATTCAAGGATATTTTCTTTTTTAATAATACTTTTAATTTATATACTTGCATTTTTTGCAGGATTTTACACGTTTAAATTTTTAAACAGCTCAGGTTTTCATTTTTTATTATCCTTTTTTATTGCAGATGTATCTGCAACCATTCTTGTCTGGTTGTCTGGTATTATACTGAAAAATTCAAGCGTTTATGATCCCTACTGGAGCGTTGCCCCTTTTGTAATTATCTTTTCCTGGATAATCCTGAGAAATACAGGTTTTGTGTTAACTGATGTACTGCTTCTTGCAGCTGTGTTTTTCTGGGGCACAAGGCTGACTCTTAACTGGGCAATAAAATGGCAGGGCATGGCTCACCAGGACTGGCGGTACAGCATGCTCAGGAAAAAATCACCAAAAATGTGGTTATTAACAAATCTTGTGGGCATAAACCTGGTACCGACCATAGTTGTTTACCTTGCACTGGTTCCTGCTTATTTTACAGTGATATTTAATTCCCCGGCAATGCAAAGCAGAGTAAATACGGCGTATGGGTTTTACAGCTTAAATCCTGTAATTATTTCGGGATTTATTATTTGTATTGCATCGGCAGTAATCCAGGCAGTTTCTGACCGTCAGATGGACAGGTTCAGGAAAATTAACAAAACAGGCAGCAGCCCCCAAGTTTATAATGGTGAAAAACCAAGTATTAATAATATATCGCTTAATAGTAATTCCAGACAGGGCCATATTGACGAAGGCCTGTGGCGCTACAGCCGCCACCCCAATTATTTTAGTGAAGTGCTTTTCTGGTGGGGGATATGGGTAATTCAAATTGGCGCAGTTGACTTAAAAAATACAGGCTCATGGATATGGTGGACAATTGCCGGGCCCGTGTTTATGACTCTTTTATTTTTATTTATAAGCATACCCATGATGGAGAAATACCTAATATCAAAGCGGCCTTCATACATTGAATACAAAAGCAAGGTTTCAATGCTTATACCATGGTTCAGGGTAAGGCAATAAGACCGCATGGGCTAGTTGCTGGCTAAAGCTTAAAGGCCGGATAGAATAGAAGGTCTTTTCATTTCAATACTTTTTTTAATTTATTATTTATTGTCAAGTGTTGATCCCATATCAAAAATAGAGCAGGTAATAGATAAAATTATTTTAGAGTTATTATTGTTTTCGGCTTTGCTAATCAATAGTAAGTTATATATAAGTAAATGTGGTCAAGATAGATACTTACAGTATCACTGATTAAATCATCATTTGTCTCACCGTCAAGCCCGAGTTTTAACTGGAAATAATCCCTGCCAGTTTCATTTAGTACCAGCTGGAGCTGATTCTTTAAGGTGTCTCCAGTAATGGTATAAGAAGTGCTGGAAATTGGTATTTGTGCAAGCCTTGTTCCGCCAGGATTAAAATCTTCCGCATCCAGGGAATTTCCGTAATTAAAAGCTTTTATATCAGTAATTGTTGCAAATGATTGAGGGTTATTATCAAATGCCTTTAACAACCCTAACCTGGTTTACAGCTATTTCTCTTTTTAATTCATCATAATTCAAAAGAATATTCTTGGCACCTTTATGTCCCAGCACTGAGTGTGAGTTGGCTATGGCAAGTCTTATAGCATTGACAAAGTCATTAGTTTTAATAATTCCTGCTAAAAAGGTGGAAGCAAAGCTATCGCCTGCTCCTGTTGTTTCAATAATTGGAATATCTATGGGATAGATTGTATAAAAATTAAAATTTTCATCCACACCATATATCGGATTAGAACCATCAGTAATAATTACTGTTTTGGGACCCAGTGATTTTAATATTTGCAGTTTCTCCTCCATGTTCATATCAGTATTTGCATCTTTATGATCATTGACAATAAGATGTGAAGCTTCTTCCGCATTTAAAATCAAAATATCCAGATTAATAAGTATTTTTTTTAAAAAATTGCTGCCCTTTTCACACATGTAATTATTGGGATTAAAAGAAGTTTTTATGCCATTTTTTGAAGCAAATCCTGCTATCTCTTCCATTGTTTTAAATGACTCCTGCATCATTGCTGAAAAATGAAACCACTTTGTCTTAATTTTTTTAAAATCAATCTCTTCTGCTTTTAAGTTATCATTTGCGCCCCTGTAGGTGAGTATGGTTCTTTGACGCTCAATACTGTCCAGTACTACCGAATAACCTGTTTGCCCATCTTTGCTTACAACACCAAGAAAATCTATTTTTTCCTTCTTTAACTCATCAAGGATAATATTTCCGTTTAAATCATCTCCTGTCTTTCCAATATATCCAGTTTTTAAACCAATTCTTGAAAGGCAGACCGCAGCATTGGTTCCTCCTCCGCCAGTATAAAATCCAAGCTCGTTTATTTTAAGTTTTGTTCCCAGTGGATAACAGATAAAATTTGATTGGGAAGTTAAGGTTCTTGTGCTTATTGATTCTACCCTGTCAGTATAGACAAATGCATCTATGGTATTTGAACCTACAGTAATAACATCATATGCTTCATAATTCATAATTTTTTATCCTTTAAGACAAGTTATTTTCATAAAATCATTTCCATTAATATTTTTATCCGGGTTATAATTTTATAATAATAAATGATTTTTATGATCATATTATTTTTCTGCATATACTTTTCTTTGGATAATAAATCAATTTTATTTCTTTTTGCCGGCCAATAATCATAATAGCTTGTCTTTTCTTCTTGGTCTTATTCTATTTTTGTAATATTTTTGTATTTCTTTTTGGGGCAGATACTGCAGCCCTTTCTGAATCAAGGTTCTTAATTCCTTTAAAAATGGGTATCTTGGATTAAACTGGTAAAGCCTTGTCCTGCCTGCCATTAAGCTAACTACAATTCCGCCATCTTCCAATCTCTTAAGCTGCTGCTGGATTCCATTTACGGGAATGCCAAATAGCTTTGCAAGTCCAGTAGGATATACCTGCTCATAAACCTCAAGGGCAAATAAAACTTTTTCTACAGTAGCGTTACCAAATACAGGCTCCAGCATAATTTAACTCCTTTACCATAATATATGTTTATATTAACATAATTTATGGTAATTTTAAATACTATTTAGTAATTTTTTTCTATCTGATGAGGAATTGTAAATACACGCATACATACCGGAATGGCTGGCCCATGTAGTGAAATTTCAAACCATTTTTTAAAGGAAATAAATAATTTAAGGAATTTTTTAGAAACAATTCTTAATAGGTTTTAATTTATAGCTTGCTTAGAAACTCTTCAATTGTTAACCCTGATTTATCAATCAATGATCTTAAAGTTCCTCTGGCAACTTCTGGATGATTTGGAATAGATAATGTTGAGATGTTGCCTTCTTTAGTAAGAATTACATGACTCCCGCTGGGTCTTCTTGCTACCAACCACCCGAACTTTTTAAAAACTCTTATCACATCTTTGGGTTTAAGTATTGGAACTTGAGTCACTATACTTTAACCTCTACTTGACGTGTTGATATTGTAAGGGGCATTCCTTTTTCGGCTCTTACTTCAAGACATTCTTTTATGGCATTCTGTATATTGCTTTCTGCTTCTTTTTCGGTTTTTCCCTGGCTTACACAACCAGGAATTGAGGGGCATTCTGCAATATAAATACCGTCTTCATCTTTGAATAAAGTAATTATAAATTTCATAATTTCTCCATATTTTTTAATACTTTAAATCATTATAAATTATTGTTCTCTAAATTTAAATATAACTAATTTTAAAAACTACATTGTGTACCAAACCCTTATGGTCTTAGGGAGGATTGCTCCGGAATTTGGGTGAAGATCTAAGTTGGCTGCCCAGAGAGGATTTTAACCGGTAAATAAATTTAACCTGATATTTCTTTAATGCCGGCAACAAACATTTTATTGTTGCCGAATTTTTCAGCTATTTTTTTTAAAGCGGCAGTTAGCTTTTCATCTTTTCTTTCTTCTTTAATAAGCACATTATCAAGAATGCAGCTTTTTTCCAGCCCGCTCACATATACACCAATAAGGCGTATTTTTTTTCTTAAAAGATCAACATTTTTAAAAAGTTTTAGGGAGGACTTATATATGTCAAATATTGCAGACGTATGTTGAGAAATGGATGATCTCCTGGTAATAGTTTTAAAATCAGAGAATCTTATCTTTATTGTTACCGTTTTACCTTTATAGCCCTTTGAGTAAAGATTTACGGATATTTTCTGGGAAAGAAACAAAAGAATGGACTTTATAGCATTTATATCGTCTATATCCCTGGAAAAAGTTATCTCCCTGCCAATGGATTTTGCATCATGGAAGGGGATAACGCTGCGATTGTCAATCCCGCATGACATTTCATGCATAAAACTGCCCATGGACTCACCGAATTTCTTCCTGAGCGCCTCAGGCGGTATTTTTGAAAGATCACCTATTGTCTTTATGCCCATCATATCGAGTGATTTATCTGTAACCCTGCCAACGCCCCATATAAAAGATACAGGCAGCTTCCTTATTTTTGAAATCATTTCAGGGGTGTTTTCAAGCACAGTCAGGCCGTTTGGCTTCCCAAGGCCTGAAGCAAGCTTTGCAAGGAATTTATTGGGCCCAATGCCTGCTGAAGACGTTAGGTTTGTCTTTTCATAGATTTCACCCTTTATTTTTTTTGCTATTTCAAGAGCGCTGCCGAAAAGCCTTTGGCAGCCGCTTACATCAAGAAATCCCTCATCACATCCTATTACTTCAACAAGGGGGGTATATTTAAAAAATATTTCCCTTATTTTTGCTGATTCTGAAAGGTATTTTTCCATATCCACCGGAACATATATGCCTTCGGGACACAGCCTTCTTGCCCTTGCAAGAGGCATGCCTGAATGCAGGCCGTATTTTCTTGCTTCATAGGATGCGGTGGATATTACGCCCCGGTTTAAGGGCCCTCCAACTATAAGGGGCCTGTTTTTGTATTCGGGATGATCGCGCTGCTCAATTTGTGCAAAAAATGCATCCATATCCACATGTATTATTTTCCTGCCGCCAGGGCATGGGGCTGGCGTATTATTTATGCCTGTATCCATGGATTTGCCACCCCTGCAAGAAAGGATTCTTTAATTGCTTCCTTTTTTCTTATTCTTTCATTTTTGCTGAATGCGGCTATGCCAAGCACTTCTTTTGCAATAAGGGAGACATTGTTATCCTTTATGTGAAGCCTTCCCTTTATTATTATAAAACGTTCACTTGAAAGCAGTTTTATGTATTTTTTATATACCGGCGAAAAAAACACTGCTTCATACATGCCGTCCTCATCTTCCATTGTGCAGAACATCATATTTTGCCCGCTCTTAGTGTTTTCAATCCTTTTTGAAATTATTATGCCGGCAGCAGTCACGGGGCCGCTTAAGTTATAAAAAGAACCGCTTTTTGTTATAATGGCGGGACATGCCCCTGAATTTTTAAGGCCCTGTTTAAAAACCTGCAGGGGGTGGGCGCTTATGTAGAATCCGAGCAGTTGCGCCTCAATTAGAAGCTTTTCTTCAATGCTGAAGTCTTTTTCAAGCCCCATGGCTTTATCTGTTTTTTTAATGTAACAGGAAAAATCCCTGCAGTCAAATATGGCGCCTGCTGTATTTGCCGGCGGTTTTTTTAATTTTTTAATTGAGTAAAACTCATGCAGCAGCTGCTTTGCCGGGGTGCCTGTAAAATTGAACGCCCCGGTTTTTATAAGGTTTTCGATGGCAGCGCATGAAATCCTGCAATTAGCGCTTACCCTGGAGTAAAAGTCATCAAAGTTGCGAAATGCCCCGTTTTTATTTCTCTCATTTATTATGCAATTTGTCCCTGCATATCCCAGGTTTTTTACTGAAATAAGAGGCACCCTTATGGTTTTGCCGCAGCTTTCCACTTTAAATTCAAATCCGCTTTTATTAATATCCGGAAGCTTAAGTGCAATGCCAAGCCTTCTTGCTTCCTCAAGATACTGCATTTTACTGAAGTAGCCTGAATTGTTGGTAAGTATTGTTGCCAGAAACTCTGCCGGGTAGTGGTATTTTAAAAAACATGTTTTGCAGGAAATGTCTGCATAAGCTGCGGCATGCGCCTTAACAAAGCCATAACTTGCAAATTTTGATATCAGCCTGAAGGCATATCCTACTATAGCTGCGCTGTAGCCTTTTTTCAGGCCGCCCTGCATAAATCTCTGCTGCTGGGAAAGCATTTTCTCGTGTGAAAGGTTCACCATTGCTTTTCTTAGCCCGTCTGCTTCACTTAGCGAGTAGCCCGCTATTTTAATTGCTGCCTGCATTGCCTGCTCCTGGTAAAGTATTACCCCGAATGTTTCCTTGAGCAGCGGCTCAAGGTCTTTGTGGATATAGGATATTTTTTCCCTGCCGAATTTTCTTTCAATGAAATTATTAACCATGCCTGACTGCTGGGGGCCCGGGCGGTACAGCGATATAAGAAGCGTTATGTCATTAAGGCAGGCAGGCTTTATTTTACGCGAAAGCGTTCTTATGCCAAAGCTTTCAAGCTGGAAGACTCCAAGCGTGCTGCCTTTCTGCATGAGGTCAAAAATATTACTGTCATTGCATGGTATGTCTGCCATATCTATCTTTATTTTCCTCTGTTTTTCAAGAATTGCCGACACATCAGATATTAGGCTTAAGCTCAGGGAATTAATAAGGTCTATTTTTAAAATTCCAATATCATCAATGCTGTTCATATCATACTGGCTCATGATCTCGCCTGTTTCAGACAGTGTCAGGGGAATACGGCAGGAGAGGTCACAGTCTGATACTATAAAAGCTGAAGGGTGCATTGACACATGCCTGATATAACCTCCAATATTTTCTGAAAGCGAAAGTATTTTCCTTAAGGAAGGGTCTTTTATATCTGCAAGACCGGCTGATTTAAGGCTGTTTTGCATCTTTTTGGGTGTATAAAACCTGTTATATCCGGGAGCTGATTTTATAATATAATCAACATCCTCCTTTGCCATCCCGGTTATTCTTCCTGATTCCCTTATTGCTGCCCTGGGCTTTGTAGTGGCAAAACTTGACACCCTTGCTATGCTGCTATTTCCGTATCTGCGGCACAGGTAATACCAGATTTTCTGCCTGTCTTTTGCTGATATGTCAATGTCTATATCGGGAGGCTCCGCCCTCTCTTCATTGAGGAATCTTTCAAAATAAAGATTGTTTTCAACAGGGTCAACATTTGATATTTTTAGAAGATATGAAACAAGACTTCCCGCCGAGGAGCCTTTTCCGCAAATGGGTATACTGTTTTTATGCGCAAACTCTGCTATGTCTGCAACAATGAGAAAATATCCTGCAAATCCTGTCTTATGTATAATATCCAGCTCTTTTTCAAGCCTTTCTGTAACTTTTTGCGGACAAATGGCCCCGAACCTGGCTTTTATGCCTTCCATGCACAGCTCAGAAAGGTATTTTTCCTGGGGCTGGCCATAAGGTGTTTTAAATACAGGAAGGACTGTTTTTCCGAGCTCAAAATCAAAACAGCATTTATCGGCAATGATTTGAGTATTCTTTATCGCTGAAGGCATGTCTTTAAAAAGCGCTGCCATCTCCTGCGGTGATTTAAGATAATTTTCACCACCCTGTATAATATTGAATAACGGATCTGCCTTTGTTCCCATTGCCTTGATTTTTGCAAGATAGCTGTAAGTGCGGCAGTCTTCCTGAAGCAGGTAATGCACATTATTTGTTGCAGCTGCAGGTATTTTTGTCTTTTGTGAAAATGCTGCAAGAGCCTCAGATGCAAGGCCATTATTTTGGTGCAAATTTAACCGGGATTTGCATCTCTGTATTTCGATATAAAAGTCCCGGCCGAATATATTAAACAGCTTTTTTGCAAAAGACATTGCCTCCTGGATGTTATTTTCTTTAAGCAGCCTGGAAATCTTTCCATTGCTGCAGCCGCTTAAGGCAATAAGCCCGCAGCAAAACTCTGCAAGCCAGCCGATTTTTACTGCCGGTATGCGCGGCAGCCCTCCTTCATGAAAATACCCGGTTTCTGTATGTGATTTACTTACAAGACGGCACAGGTTTTCATATCCTGTTTTGTTTTTTACAAGAAGCGTAAGATGGGAAAGATCATTGTCAGAAAGGCAAATCTCGCACCCTGTTATCGGCTTTAAGCCTGCGGCTTTTGCAAGCCTGTAAAACTGCACTGCCCCGCCCATGGCATATTTGTCAGTGAGGGCAAGCGCATCCATCCCAAGCAGGGCTGCTCTTTCGGCAAGTTCCTCAATTCTTGCAGAAGATTCAAGTATGCTGAAGTGGCTGTGTACATGAAGATGAGTAAACAAATAAAATCCCCCCGGACATATTAAATATTTCTATGGACAGCCACAACCCGACCGATAATTTTAACGCTGTCCCCGGCATCTTTTATGCTTATCTTAATCGGCGGATAATCTGTGTTGGAAGATACAAGCTCTATACCGTCTTTTGTCTTGTAAAACCTTTTTACCACTGCCTCATCATTTATAAGGGCGACAACGATTTCACCATTTTCTGCAGTATTGCGGGCTTTTACCATAATCATATCACCGTCAAGTATATGGTCCCCTGTCATGCTCCTGCCCTTTACCCTGAGTGCAAAATCCGCGCCATAAGCGCCTGTAAAGCTTTCCGGCACAGGTATGTATTCATCTATATTTTCGTAGGCAAGCACTGGATTTCCTGCCGCTATATTGCCAATAAGGGGAAGGTATGATATGCCGGCATGACCCGCGTCAGCCGGGGAAGGAAATGAATAGTCCTTCTTTAGCATGCCAAGCGCTTTATCTGTAAGCTTTATTGAACGGGCAAGTGAATTTCTCTTTATATACCCTTTCTTTTCAAGTGATGTGAAATGATCAGTTGCAGCTTTTGGCGATGAAAAACCCATCATTTCCGCCACATCCCTTGCAGTGGGAGGATAGGAATTAAGCATTATAAAATCGTGTATTTTTCCCAATACGGCTTTCTGCCTGTCTGTAATTTTCATGATGATATTATATAATATTACTATACATTTGTATAGTATATGACAGCAAGTTTTTTATAAAAAATTAAATGGAAGGCAGGCAATTAACGGGAGTAAGGAGGATTATGCCAGAAATTGGATTTGCAGGAAAATATACGGCAAACCGCTGTTTTTTGCAATTATGGCCCGGGCTAAATAATTTCAATATTGGTGATGCCCTCAAATCTCTTTATGACTTCCATTATTTTTATGGAAAATCCAGAATCCCTGCTCTGGAGGTTAAACTGCACGGTGACAGTTCTTTTGCCGTCACCGGAAATGCTTCCGGCAAATGATTTTTCGACAAATACTTTAATATTGAAACTTTGGAGGAACTGAATGAGCTCTTTCATGCACTTGAAATTATCACTGCTTGTAATTAAAACCGTGTAAGAAAATTTTTTAATAAGCCTGTCTTCAAAATATTTAACCATTGTCAGTATAAGAAACCCCAGGGCTGTTGTCAGGAATGCAAGATAATACAATTTTGTCCCTATTGCAATACCTGCTGCAGCAACCACCCATATACTTGCCGCAGTTGTAACGCCCCGCACAAAAATACCCTGGCGGAAAATCACGCCCGCGCCTATAAAGCCAATACCTGTAACTATTCCTGCCGCTATTCTTGACGGATCAAATCCTGAAGAAAAACCCTGGTAAGAGATTATAGTAAAAACTGTTGAGCCAAGACAAACAAGTGCATGTGTGCGCAGTCCTGCGGGCCTGTCAATCTTTTCCCTGTCATATCCTATAATGCCTCCGCAGATGCAGGCAATAATGCAGGGGATAACATAGCTAAATGCAAAATCTTTAAAATCTATATTGAAAGCTTCCATAATTAAAAAATCATTGTTTTACCTGTTTTTATTTTAAAACACTTAAAAAACATTACAAGCTTATTTTGCAGGAATTTTAAATATAAAAGTGTTTGCATCAGATTCTGAAATAAAATCAAGTCCGGCATCAAGAATTGAGGATATTTTCTGTGATATTGCAAGGCCAAGCCCAAAACCTTTTATATTTTTAAAATCATACTTTTTTGACCTGTAAAACATATTAAATATTTTATTTTTTTCCTCTCCGGATATTTTGTATCCTTTATTTGAGACAGAAAAAACAATATTTTTTTCCTCAGGATAAATACTTATATCAATTTCAGAATTGACAGATGAATATTTTATTGCATTATTTATCAGGTTTGATACAACAGTGCTCACCAGGTACCTGTCGCTTAAAAGTTTCATGTTCTCAGGCAGCCTGTAGGACCTGTTTATTTTCAGCCTGTTTTCTGAAAGCTCCTTTTCATAAAGATTGAGCAAGTCTTCAACAATTGCAGCTATGTCTATTTTTTCTCTTGAGAGTTCAATAAGGCGGTTTTCAATTTTCGAGAGCATAAGCAGGCTTTCAGTTATATTCTCTATATCGCCGGTCTTGCTTTTTATAATGTCAAGCGCCTGTGCTACCTCCTCATTTGTTGAATAAACCCCTTCGCTTATGCCCTCGGCATAACCGTTTATTGAAGTAATCATATTCTTTATTTCATGGGAAAGCATATAGGTAAATTCCTTAAGCGAGTTCTGGCTTCGCTCAATTTTATTTTTCATAAGATTGATATTGCCTGCAAGGATGCCAATCTCATCATTGGTGTCTGCCTTTATTTCCTCGCTGTAATCGCCATCTGATATGCGGCTAACAGAACGGTTAAGCTTGAGTACCGGACCGCTTATACTTTTTCCAAGGATAATGCCGGTAAGTATCGAGATAAGGCTTGCAATCAGGAATATGAGCGCAAGATTAAGCATATATCTTAGTGGGGGAATCTGTATGAGTTTCTGCTGCTTTACAAATACCGAAAGAAAATTTTCGTTTCCTATTTTAAACTCATGAATGGACACAAAATAGTTTAAATTATCCAGATTTGTGTATACAAGTTTACCTGTATTTTCTTTTGGGGATATATAAAAAAGATCAGTTACTGTGAAAAAGTTGCTTATCTGCCTGCTTGCTTTAATAATTTTTTCGAGATTTTTTTGGCTTATGTCCATGGAATTTATAAATATTTCCATATTATCGTTTGTAATAATTAGCTTTGCGCCTGTAATGTTTTGGACTTTGTAAAGGTAGTCTGACTGCTCAAGATAATCAAAAGCTTCGGGGTGGCCGGAAAAATCTTCCTGTATAAGCTTTGATATCTCCCTGTTCTGCCTGGAAAGCTCTATTAACTGGGTATTTCTATTGTTTATTTCAAAAAGCTGGGTAAATGCAAGGGATGCAATAAAAATAATTGCAAAAAGAGTTATTGCTATTGTCGTTGTAATCCTGTCCTGGATTTTCATATTAATTTTAATTTATTAATGCAAATTATATATTTTGCATTAATATTTTTTAATCTTGTAATAAGTTTTTTAATTAAGCTTAAAGGCGCAAAAACAAAACTATGAGCCTGTTTCAACCAGGAAAAGCGAAAGTTATTTAATCAATTCATATTAAACCTGTAACCAACCGACCACACGGTTTCAATAAGGCTTCCGTTTATGTCCTGGATTTTTTTCCTTAACTCCTTTACATGTACATCAATGGTCCTTGACTGGCCCACAAAATCATAGCCCCATATATCCTCAAGCAGTGACTGCCTGCTTATAACAACATTCTTATTTTCAATAAAATAAAGAAGCATATTAAATTCCTTATTGGTAAGCTTAACCTCTGTGCTATTTACAAAAATTTTCCTTGCTTCAGGATTTATTTCAAGCTTTACACCATGAGCAATTATTTTTTCTTTTGGATTTGTCAGTTTTCCGACAACAACGTTTTTAAGGGTCACGGCCTGCTTAAAATTTACAGTTAACAGCTTCTGCTGTGCATGCTGCACATTTGCTGTTCTTTTTATATAGGGCTCATTTTTGTAGGCGCGCCTTATTATTGCTTTTATCCTTGCAACCAGTTCCTGGGGATTAAAAGGTTTTGTGATGTAATCATCTGCCCCTGCATCAAGTCCTTTTATCTTGTCTGAATCCTCACTTTTTGCAGTGAGCATTATTATGGGAATATTTAAAGACTCCCTGATTTTTGAGCATACTTCAATCCCGCTTAAATCAGGAAGCATCAAATCAAGGACTACAAGGCTGTACTTATGGCGGTTTTCTTCAAGAGCCGATAATGCAGCTTTTCCGTTTGCAGCTGTATCGACTTTATAATTTTCTTTCTGGAGAAAGTCTTTTATAAGCTTTCTTATTTCCCTGTCATCATCAACAACAAGTATATTTTCCATAGTATATTAATTTTAACAGCAAATTATCAATAACTGAAACGTTAAAAATTAAGGCCATAAAAAGTATAGTCATTTATTATAGAGCGGCTTTTTATTAAGATAAAAATTGTGCGACAGTGTGAAAGATTTATATTAAAATTTGTTAACTATATTGCAGGGCTGGTTTTAAACAGTAATTACTTCAATATCATTTTCCTTAAGTTTTTCAATAAATTCCTTATCTGCATCGCTGTCTGTTATAAAGGTATTTACAGCTTTTAAGGGCGCAACAAAATTTACTGAAATATGCCCAATTTTTGAGCTGTCGCAAAGTGCTATAACATTTCTGGCGCTTGAAATCATATATTTTTTAGTCTGGGCCTCAATGGGATCCACTGCTGTAATTCCTTTATAGGCATCAATACCGGTTATACCTATAAAAGCCTTGTCCGTAAAAGTGGTCCTGAAAGTAGAGTCTGCAACAGGGCCAATCAGGGAGCGGGTCTGGCTGTTTAATATGCCACCGCTAAGTATAATTTTATAATCAGGGTTTGTACTTCCAAGCATTGTTGCTATATCGCAACTGTTGGTAATGACAGTGAGATTTTTTTTGCTGGTTATATTTACAGCTGTCTGATAGCCTGTGGTGCCAGCTTCAAGCAAAATAACATCATCCTCTTCTATAAGCGATGCTGCAGCAAGCGCAATTCTTTTCTTTTCCTCGATGAATTTATCTTTCTGTACATCAAACTTCATCTCATATCCGACTGAGAAGTTATTAATAGCGCCTCCGTGAGTTCTTTTAATCAGCCCCTTTTTAGCAAGCCTGTCCAAATCGCGCCGGATAGTTATCTCAGAAAGGTTTAATGTCCTGGCTATATCTATTGCTTTGACGCTGCCGGTTTTATTAATGAGATTAAGTATATACTGGCGTCTTTCTTCACCAAGCATTTAAATTGCACCTTTGTGTTTTATTAAAAAAAATAAATCCTGCCCAGGCCAGATAAATATCAACCTGATTTTTATTTGTGATATACTGCTTTAAAGAAGGACTTATTTTTACGGATATATCCCTCTTAAACTTGTGGCCTCTGCAACACTTGAAACTGCAAGCATTGAAGCTGCTGTTCTCATATCAACTTTGTGCTCATTTGAAAATTTATATGTCTCATAGAATGCTTTTTCCATAATATCGCGAAGTTTTAAGTTTACCTCTCGTTTTGTCCAGAAATACGAGAGGTTTCCCTGGACCCATTCAAAATATGAGACCGTGACTCCTCCTGCATTTGCAAGCACATCAGGTATTACAAATATGTTATTTTGCTTAAGTATTTTATCTGCTTCAGGGGTTGTCGGGGCATTTGCGCCCTCTGCAACTATTTTTGCTTTAATGGCGCCTGCATTTTTTTCTGTTATCTGGTTTTCAAGGGCAGCAGGCACAAGCATGTCGCATTCAAGGCCAAATATATCCTCCCTGGGCAGCTCTTCTGCAGAAGAATACCCTGAAATAGTTTTATTCTTTTTAAAAAAATCGTCTATCTCATATGGATTTAAGCCTTTTTTGTCATAAAGACAGCAGGACACATCACTTATTGCAATTATCTTAAAGCCTAAATCATGCAGTATCTTTGCTGCGTTTCCACCCACATTGCCAAATCCCTGCACTGCAACAGATAAATCAGTTGAGTCTATGCCCATTACCTTTAAAGTCGATAGTATTGTATAAACACAGCCCCTGCTTGTTGCATCCTCTCTTCCCTGGCTTCCCCCAAGGCTTATTGGTTTTCCTGTTACAACGCCTGGAACACTGTGGCCCTTGTCCATTGAATAAGTATCAAGTATCCATGCCATTACCTGTGCGTTTGTACCCACATCAGGAGCAGGTATGTCTTTATCCGGCCCTATTGCATCAATTATCTCAAATGTGTATCTTCTTGTTATATGCTCAAGCTCATTTAAAGATAGCTTTGCGGGGTCTGCAATAACTCCCCCCTTTGCTCCGCCAAAGGGAAGGCCCACAAGGCTGCACTTCCATGTCATAAGCATTGCAAGGGCTTTTATCTCGTCAAGGTTTACATCAGGGTGATATCTTATGCCGCCTTTGGCAGGACCCCTGTTTGTATTGTGCTGCACCCTGTATCCTTTAAATATTTCTATATTGCCTGCATCTGTTTTTATAGGAACTGATACTTCAAGGGTTTTTCTTGGCTCGCGCAAATATTTCTGCATGCCGGGCTTTATATTTAGAAGGTCCATTGTAGCGTCAAGGCGCGAAAGAGTCATTTCCCATACATTATTTTTATCTGAAGACAATTTTTTCTCCTTCCTTTATGTAATTGCAGATATGCCGCTTTCTTTTGTTCTTATGCGTATTGCATCTTCTACAGGCAAAATAAATATTTTTCCTGAACCAAATTCTCCAGTGGCAGCAAGCTTTACTATGGTTTTTGTGACATTGTCCAGTATTTCTTCATCAACAACTATTTCAAGCTTTACTTTCGGAAGAAATTTTACATCCTTATTTGGCTTTTCGCCCTGTGCATATCCACGCTGGCGGCCAAAACCTGAAACTTCGGTCATCGTTATTCCTTCAACGCCTGCATCTATTAATGCGTCTTTTAAGCCGTCAAGTTTTAAAGGCTGGATGAAACATTCTATTTTTTTAAGCAATTCTCTAGCCTCCTTCTAAAGTTTTATTAATTATTTAAAAGGTAAAAAGAAATTAACTTATCAAACCCGGAATATTATACCAAACCAAAAATATTATACAAAGAAAGCTGCGCTAAACTATTCACCCGATAAATTATAGTTTAACCTGTAAAAATTTCTTTATAAATTATATATTTAAAAATATTGCACTGCTATTTTAAAGGTAAATCAATCCATTTTTTCTGCATATCTGAAATTAATGCTGCCTCAATTACTTCCTGCACTTTATATCCTGATAATATATCTGCCCCAGGCTTTTTCTTTTCAGCAATGTTTTTTATAAAGTCATAAGCATTGCCCGCATGATACCTTATCCATCCGATGGAAAATTTGGGCCCGGGAAAAGCAGCAGCAGGTTTGGGATATCTCTGCACTGTTTCGATTGCCTTAAATCCTCGCATGCCGCCTATCGGCTCTTCTTCATCACGGGTATCATAAACCTCAAGATAATTGGGCTGCATGCTGTTAAATCGAATGGTGCCTTTTTCACCATGTATTTCAATTCTTACCTCATCATTTGTCCCTGTTGCAACTTTGGTGGCTTCAAGGGTGCCCATTGCGCCATTTTCAAGCTCAAACAAAAGAAGCGCAATATCATCAACATCAACTTCACATGTTTTCCCGGGATCATTTGCCACCGGTCTTTCCTTGACAAATGTTTCAAGCTTTGCAAAAACCTTTGTAAAATCTCCAAGCAAAAACCGTACAAGGTCAATTATATGTGAAGCCAAATCATAAAGAGAGCCGCCTCCGCAATACTGTTTCTGTATTTTCCAGTAACTTGGCCTTTTAGGGTCTGAATTGCCTGCATGAAGATAAACTGTTCTTATGCTATAGACTCTTCCTAAAAAACCTTCTTCTATAAGCTGTTTTGCCCTTAAAGTGGCAGGGGCGTAACGGTATTCAAAACACATTTGGGATACAAGCCCGGGACTTTCCTGGGCCGCATTTAAAATTTCTTTTGCTTCTTCAAGGCTCATTGCAAGGGGTTTTTCAACATTTACATGTTTTCCTGCACCAAGAGCATCAATTATAACATCCTTGTGAAGATAATTTGGTGTGCATACCTCGATTATATCAATATCAGGCCTTTTAATAAGTTCTTTATAATTGTCTGTGGCAAATTCAAAACCTGCCTGCAGCACGCCTTCTTTTGCATCATCAACAGGGCTTGAACATACGCCCACCATTTTTAATTTAGCAGGCAGAGGTTTATAAAAAAAGGGAAGATTAAGGTATGATATTGTATGTACCCTTCCTATAAAACCGTATCCAACCATTCCTACGCCAAGAGTCTCCATAAACATTTCCTCCATTTATTTACATATTTTTTAAAGTTTTAAATATAGCCGAACTCTTTTTCAACAATAGTTATAGACTCATCTATTATATCAAGCGCCTTATCTGCAATTTCCTCTTCCATTATAAGGGGAGGAGACATCCTTAAGTTATGATTTGCCGGTATCCATGCAAGCCCTTTTGAAAATGCTACCTGGTAAACTCTTTTTCCAGCTTCTGCAAAGGGTTCACGTGTGGACTTATCCTTTACAAGCTCTATGCCAAGCAGGCATCCTTTGCCCCGGACTTCACCAATTATTTTATGGCTGTCTTTCATTATTTTAAGCCTTTTCATTATAAATTCGCCAAGGTTTGCAGATTTCTGCACTATATTTTCCTCCTCTATGACTTCAAGCGATGCAAGACCTGCCGCTGATGCCATGGGGTTTCCGCCGTAGCTTGTTGATGCTGATATTTTTTCCAGAACTTCTGTCATTTCTTCCTTTATGGCAAAAGCGGTTGCCGGAAATCCGTTTGCAAGGCCCTTGCCAAGCACAATTATGTCAGGCACGACATTGTAATGGTCAACACACCACATTTTGCCAGTTCTTGCGCAGCAGGTAAGAACCTCATCAACTATAAGCAGTATGCCCAGCCTGTCGCAAAGACTTCTAATTGCCGGAAGGTAATCATCCGGATAAACAATTGAGCCGCCCCATCCCTGTATTGGCTCCATTAGAATTGCTGCAACATTATCTGTTCCTTCCATTTGAATTTGTCTTTCAAGAGCATCAACACAGAACAGTTTGCATTCAGGATATTTTTTATCAAAAGCACAGCGGTAGCAGTGCCCATTAGGGGCAAGGTGCATGCCGACAGCACGGGGCCCAGTTGTATAATCTGCTACCTGTGTTGGAGAAACAGCACTCATGGTTTTTCCATGAAAATCCCCGTAAAATGAAAAGAACTCGTATTTTTTGGTATGTGCCCTTGCCGCTCGCATAGCCGCTTCAACAGATTCACAGCCTGCGCAGTACATCTGTATGCCGTTAAGATTTGCAGGCGTCATGGAAGCAAGCTTTTCAAGGAAAAGTGTTTTAATCTCTGTGCTGAAATCATGGCAGTTCATAAGCTGTGCAGTATATTTCTGGAGGTACTGGACAACTTTGGGATGGCAGTGCCCAAGGTTTGTTACATAAATGCCTGATGAGAAATCAATATATTTGTTTCCATCACAGTCAGTAAGTGTAACGCCATGCCCGCTTTCAAAAGATACAGGGAAAAGCTTGACCTGCGAGGAATAGCCTTTCATGTATTTTTCAGCCCTGTTATGAATTTGTTTTGATTTCGGCCCGGGAGGCGCAACCTTAATATCAGGTATGCTAACAGGGTCAATTTTTGCCCAATTTTTGTCATAACTCATTGATTTTCTCCTTGCTCTTACTATTATAATTGATTATTTAATACATTATCTGTAACCAGCACTGAAAATTATGGATTTCTTAAAGTTTAAAAACAAACATAATTAATCAAAATAATACAATTATTGAATTTATTAGTATTATATATGATTGTTTTTTATAGTCAACAAAAATAATTTGTTGATTTTATATTTTTTATATGTTACTAAGTCTTAGATTTTTTGGTACAGGCAATCTCATTTATTACCGGTGCCCAAAAAAGATTTATTTGTGGAAATAAAGGGGATGTTTACCTTTTTTCAAAATGTTTTTTGCTTTAAGCGATGCGGAAGGAATAGTTAAAAAATGATTAAAAAAGATAAATATGATTTAAAAAAATGGTCCGGAAAATATAATATTACAATAAATATTTTATTCTGGACATTGCTTGCGGTAGTGACCTGTGTTTTTTCAATTGTGCTTTTAAAACCGGAACTTAAGCTCAACTCATTTCTTTTCGGAACCCAGACAGAAGTTATTGTAAAAAAGGAACCGGTGGTTATAATTGAGTACAGGGAACTTGAAAAGGAAAGTGAGTGGTTTTATTTTGTTGCTACCGCTTACAGTATGAATGATGCAAAACAGGGCACAAACGAAACCACGTCAACCGGCAAGCAGGTGAGGGAAGGTATAATTGCAGTTGATCCCGATGTTATTCCTTACGGCACTATAGTTGAGATTAAGGGCATGGGTTATTTTGTGGCTGAAGACTGCGGAGCAAAAATAAAAGGAAACAGGATAGATATATATTTTGATTCAAAACATCAGGCAAAAGAATTTGGGAAGCAGGGCCTGTGGATAAGAATTGTGCGGAATTATAATTTCCAGGTTGCAGGCATAAGGCAGGCAATTATAGATAATCAGTAATATGGGGCATGGCAGGGCAATTCCTTATTATTTATGAAGAGCTGTTTTTTGCAATAATTTCGTTTAAAATTTCACAGAACTCGATTGCCTGTTTCTTATTCATTTTCTTTATTTCAAAGGATTCTTTTTTATTTTTTATAATAAGCGAAGAGCTTGACAGCCCCTGCTTTAACAGGGCAGATACAATATAGGGATAAGTTGCAATAAATTTTTTATCCCTTGAAATATTTGAGACAAAATAAAAGAAAAGCTTGCTGTCTGTAAGTACCAGAGTTCCTTTTATAATATTGTTAAGCACGCCATCAGCTTTATATATTAATTTTTCATCCTGCGCTATAAAAAGGTAATAATCCGAACCAGTTTCTTTTTGTCCAGTTTTGCTTTTATTGCTGGAATCGCTCATTTTTATAATCATTCCTTTCACTTGATAAAAGACGCAAAATATTATGAAAAAGGCGAACTTAATCTTGATTTATTTAATTTCTTCCAGAATATCCCTATTTAAACTAAAAAAAATCAACATCCGGATTTTTATTATAGGGTCTGATAGAAAATGAATCAACATCCTGGAAAGAAATTCAATGAAAATAATAAAAAAATTATCCCCAGGGTTTTAAAATTTCCGCAAAAACATATGCGGCTGTATTATGTAAAGCATTGTTTTATTGATTATTTTCTTGAATTTTAAGATTTTTGCTTTTATAGTTACATAGATTTATTTATATGGGATTTTTGATTTTGGCAATTCTTTTATATCAAAAGGAGAAGGATTAATTTGAAAACCAGGATAGTAACTTTTAAAAAAATAATTTCTTTATTTATACTGCTGCCAATATTTTCAGCTTCATGGTTTTTGTTTTCCTGCAAAGATGCAGGCGTTTTAGCTGAAGAGCAAACATCAGCAGCTGTCTCAGAAACTGCATCACAGGAAAGCCAGCCTGAGGCAACTGAAACTACAGCGCCAAAGCCCCCGGAAAATTATTATGTAAGCGATCTTGATGGGATTGATAATTATTCCTTTATATGTCCAGGGGACTGGCTCCTGTATGAATCCGGCGCCGGAAAAAGCGTAGTTATAAGCTCTAATGCGCCATCAGCCAGTAAAAGTGAAAACATATTTATTTATATTGAAGATGAAATATCTGCAAAGGGCCTGTCTGGTGATAAGCTGATCGCAGAGGCTTATAAAAATATTGCGTCAGGTGAGCCGAGCGCAGTTTTTCTTGAAAGCCGGGAAATAAAAGTTGCAGGAGCTGATACAGTTCTTGAAGGTTATACATACAGTAGCAGGCTTGAAGAGGACTGGCAGCAGGAAGCGGTTTGTATTGACCTTTTCACATACATCAATCATGGCAATGTTCTTTATTGCATCAAATATACCGGTTTAAATTCAGATGTGGGCGAAGCTGAAGAATTTTTTAAAGAATTCCTTGAAACATTTTCAATTGGCCAGGAAAAAGAAAAAATAAAACAGAAAGACGAAAACTCAAGGATTAATATTTTAATACTTGGAGATGACAGCGGGCTGGGCAGGCCAGGAGGCAGAGTAAACGGCAGGACAGACATTATTATACTTCTTCACTTAAACCTTGATACAGCAAAAGGTACAGCCGTGACAATACCCCGGGATACCTGGGTTGATATCCCTGGACATGGCAATGGCAAGATAACCGGGGCGCATGCAATAGGCGGAAATGAACTTACAGTAAAGACCGTTGAAGGGCTTTCGGGCCTGGAGATTGATAATTATATAATTACTGACATGGATGGTTTTATCCTTCTTATAGATTTTCTTGGCGGGGTTACAACTGAAGTGGGCGAGGATATTGCTGACGGGTTTTCCGGGTGCTATCTCTCAAAAGGAATTCATCATTTAAATGGGGAGCAGGCGCTTGCGCTTTCACGATGCAGATACCGAAAAGGTGACGGCAGCACACTATCCGGGGCTTTTGCAAGGGAAAGAGAAGCTGCAAAAATAATTGTGGGCCTTATAGAACAGAAAAGCACATTTGAGAGGATAATTGCACTTCCAGTCCTGGTAAACTTTCTTTTAAATTATACATGGACCGATATGCGGTTTACAGATATTATAAAGCTTTTGCCTTTGCTTGGAAGGATAAAAGCGTCAGATATAGAAATAACAGGAATACCTTCATGGCCTGCAACGATAGGAAATGCAAGCGCGGTTCAATATGATGTAGAGGCAACTGCAGAGCTTTTTGAAGAGATAAACATGCAGTAAAATTATATTGGTGTTTAAAAGCGGCAGATATAAAATGAAAATATTGACAATTCGAAAAATTCAATTATATTTATAAATCATGAATTTTAAGCGGAAGTGGCTCAGTTGGTAGAGCATCACCTTGCCAAGGTGAGGGTCGCGGGTTCAAGTCCCGTCTTCCGCTCCATTTTTTTTAAGCCTCCGGAAAGGTTTTAGTGATGAACGAAGATATTTTAAACCACAGCGCCAGCCATGTAATGGCTTCAGCAATAAGACACCTGTGGCCCGATGCCAGGTTTGCAATAGGGCCATCAATTAAAAACGGCTTTTATTATGACATTGATATTGAAAAAACAATTGTGCCCGAGGACCTGGAGGCAATTGAAAAAGAAATGACAAAAATTATTAACCAAAACCTCAAATTTGAAAAAAGCCAGGTTTCAAAAGAAGATGCACGGACAATATTTAAAGACAATCCATATAAGCTTGAGCTTATTGACGAGATTAAAGATGATATGGCAGGGATATACAGGACAGGTGATTTTACAGACCTTTGCGCCGGGCCACATATAGAGTCTACAGGGCAAATAGGCGCATTCAAGCTGCTTTCTGTGGCCGGGGCTTACTGGAGGGGCAGTGAAAAAAATAAAATGCTTACAAGAATATACGGCACGGCATTTGCCACAAAGCAGGAGCTGAAAAGTTTTTTGGATATGCTTGAGCTTGCAAAAAGAAGCGATCACAGGACAATAGGCAAAAATCTTGGGCTTTTTACTTTTCATGATGAGGCGCCCGGTTTTCCGTTTTTTCATCCGAAGGGAATGATTCTGCAGAACACAATACTTGAGTACTGGCGCAGCGAGCATTCTCTTGAAGGATACCAGGAAATAAAAACACCTGTTATATTAAGCAATGAATTGTGGAAGATATCAGGACACTGGGATAATTATAAAGATAATATGTATTTTGTGCAGATAGATGAATGCGAGTATGCAATTAAGCCCATGAATTGCCCAGGGGCAATACTTGTATATAAAACCAGCCAGCATTCTTACAGGGATTTTCCTGTAAGATATGCAGAGCTGGGGCTTGTTCACAGGCATGAAAAATCAGGAGTACTTCACGGGCTTTTCCGTGTAAGGAACTTTACACAGGATGACGCTCATATATTTTGTCTTGATTTCCAGTTAAAAGATGAGATAAAAGGCGTCATTGATATGATTGAAAGAATGTATAAAGTATTTGGTTTCAGTGATTACCATGTTGAGCTTTCAACAAGGCCGGAAAAAAGGATAGGAAGCGACAATATATGGGATAAGGCAGAAAACGCTTTAAAAGATGTGCTTACTGAAAAGAAACTTCCTTTCAAGATAAATGAAGGGGACGGCGCCTTCTATGGGCCGAAGATAGACTTTCATATAAAAGACTGCCTCGAAAGGACATGGCAGTGCGCAACTATACAGCTTGATTTTTCAATGCCTGAAAAGTTTGATCTTGAATATACAGGAGAAGATAATATCAAGCACAGGCCAGTGATGATTCACAGGGTTATACTTGGAAGCATAGAAAGATTTATTGCAATACTTATTGAACATTACAGCGGCAACCTTCCGCTATGGCTTGCCCCTGTACAGGCTGCAGTTCTTCCGATATCTGACAAATTTTACAGATACAGTAATGAAATATATCAAATGCTGAAAAAAAGCGGTTTCAGGGCAGAGATTGATAATCGCGTTGAATCATTAAATAAAAAAATCAGGAATTCAGAAGTCAATAAAATACCTTTTATGGTAATTATTGGCCAGAATGAGCAGGATAGCCGCACAGTTTCTATAAGGCAGAAATCAGGGCCAGACATAAAAAAAATTACAATTGATGAATTGCTTGCAATTTTAAAAGAATCAGTGGACAATAAAAATACAGGCTCCAGTGTATGTGAATAAATAATATTTAAAGCAGCTTTACTTTATTTTCACATGTAATTTTATTATAATTATATATTACATTTTTCAGGTTTGTAATTAAAGTAAATTTAATAAAAACAAAATATATTTATTATTATCAGGACAAGGGGTAAAAATGACACTGAAAGAAAAAGTCAGGTTGTACACAACATCTGCGGCAATTAAAAGCGTGATAAAGTTGCTTCCTAATCTCTCAGATGACAGGTGGCTTTCCCTTGTTAAAGGCAGGGTTTACAAACTTAAATCCAGCGGTGAAAGGGATTTTCTTGAAAACCTGCTTGTAAACCTGAAAAAAGCCTCAACCAGGATATCTCCTGAAGTAAGGAAAAAAATTGTAATGAACCTTATAAATAATGCAATGATACAGGGGCAGCCAAAGAGGAAAGCATTCCTGGAAAAATACGGCATCACACCGCCAAATCATCTTGTCATAAGCCCGACAATGAAATGCAATCTTAAATGTTACGGATGTTATGCCTGGCAGTATTCAAAAAAAGAAGACCTTCCATATGATGTATGTAACAGGATAATAGATGAGGCCAATGATATTGGGCTGTACTTCTTTGTAATTACCGGCGGTGAACCTTTTGTGTGGGATAATTTCTATGATTTTCTTGAAAGGCATAATGACTCATTTTTCCAGATATACACAAACGGCACAATGATAACAGATGATGTTGCAAAGAGGCTTGCAAAGCTTGGCAATGCAGTTCCCTGTATAAGTATTGAAGGATTTGAAAAGGAGACTGCAGCAAGACGCGGAGACCAAACATGGCCAAAAATAATGTCAGCCATGGATGCCCTGAGGGAAAATGGAGTATTGTTTGGATATTCTGTTACTGCCACAAGGCCAAACAATGATCTTGTTGTAAGTGATGAGTTTGTTGACTTTTTTGTGGATAAAGGCTGCTTTATCGGCTGGTATTTCAATTATATCCCAATAGGCAGGGAACCCAATATGGAATTAATGCCCACACCCCAGCAGAGAGATTTCAGGCGAAAGAGGATTCTTGAGATAAGAAAAACAAAAGACATTATAGTTGCAGATTTCTGGAACGATGGAAACCTGGTAAACGGATGCATGGCAGGAGGAAAGAACTATCTTCATGTAAATGTTAATGGAGATGTAGAACCATGCGTCTTTGTGCATTTTGCCGCTGATAATATTAAGGAAAAAAGCCTTGCAGAAGTACTTACAAGCCCGTTCTTCATGGCTTTCAGGAAACGCCAGCCATATACTGAAAATCATTTAAGGCCCTGCACAATCATAGATAATCCGCAGGCGCTGCGTGATATTGTAGCTGAAACAGGCGCGTATTCCACCCATGAAGGTGCCGAAACAATTATAACGGATCTTGCAAAGCAGCTTGATGCATATTCCTGCGCATATGCTAAAATAGCAGACAGGGTATGGGAGGAGCAGTATGTTCCAAATGAAGAAAAAGAGGAAGCAGGGTAGTCTTTAAGAGAAAAATATTGCTAAAAATCTTAAAATATATATAATTACTAAAGTTTTAAGAATAAAGCCCTAAAAGATTTATTTCAATTATAAATTAAACAGGTAAAAATTTAATATCTGAAGAAGAAATAGGAATCATTTATTTCTCACCAGATGGCGGTTTGTCCGGTTTATTAAAATATATTCCGGAACATAATAAAAAATGCAAACCTCTAAAAAAGGCAGCAGGTACTTGCCAATCTGGTAAATTGAAATTGGATAGGTGGATGATTTCTGCCTATTTTTTTTATAGAGGATATTTTTTAAAAACATAAGGGAGGTGTTGGTTAACTATCAAAAATATCAGAGTCAATGAGCAAATCAGGATACCAAAGGTAAGGGTTATCGATGATGACGGAGCACAGATCGGAATAATACCTGTGGAAGAGGCACTTAAAATTGCATATGAAAAGGAGCTGGATCTTGTTGAAGTTGCCCCAAATTCAAGTCCGCCGGTATGCAAGATTATGGATTTCGGAAAGTACAAATACCAGGTGGAAGTATCTGCAAAAGAAAAAAGGAAAAAGCAGACACAGATTGTTGTAAAAGAAATAAAGCTAAGGCCCAAAATAGATAAAAACGATCTGGAAATAAAGAAAAATAAAATTGTAAAATTTCTTGAAAAAGGCTATAAAGTCAAAGTTACAATGTCTTTTAAAGGCAGGGAGATAGTACATTCGGAACTGGGCATGAATATAATGACGGGGATACTGGATTATCTGGGCGAGAAATGCGTTACTGAGCAGAAACCCAAACTTGAAGGATACAGTATTGTAATGATACTGGAAACTGCCTGATTTATGTTAAGGAAACGGCAGGAATTTTAAATTAAAAAGTTTTTATACTGTTCTATTTTATGTCCAGGAAAATATTTATTGTTTTAAGGTAAAAATTATTTTAAAAAAGCAGTTTATCCGGTTTTGTTTTTACAGGCCGGTTCAGGAAAAGAAGGGAAGGTGCAGATTATGCCGAAAATAAAAACTCACAGGGGTGCGGCAAAAAGGTTTAAATTAACAGGTACAGGAAAGATTATGCGGGTAAAAGCTTATAAAAGCCACATACTGACCAAGAAAAATGCAAAAAGAAAAAGGAGCCTTGGACAGGAAACAGAAATATCAGCAGCTGACTATCCACATATCAGGAGAATGTTAGGAAAATAGAAAGAAGGTGTTATAAGAGATGACCCGTATTAAAAGAGGAGTTATAAAAAGAAAAAAACACAGCGCGGTTTTAAAAGCAACCAAAGGTTATTCAGGAGCAAGAAGCCGCAATTACCGGATTGCAAAACAGGAACTTTTAAAGTCCTTAAGCTATGCTTATATAGACAGGAAGAATAAAAAACGCACTTTCAGGAGCCTGTGGATAATAAGGATAAATGCAGCGGCAAGATCCAATGGAATATCATATAATGAACTAATAAACGGCCTTAAGCTTGCAAAAGTTGATATCAACAGGAAAATGCTCTCAGAAATAGCATTAAACGATCCGGCTGCCTTTGCAAAACTTGCAGAAGTTGCAAAAAAACAGGTAAGCGCATAAAAATGAATATCACAGATTCAAGTGAAATAATTAAAAAACTTGCGGAAGAAAAAGAAAAATTCAGCAGGGATATAAAGGAAGTATCCAGCTCTGAAGATGTTTATAAATTAAAGGTCAGGTATATCGGGGCAAAAAGTTTCATTATATCTACACTTGGCAGCGTGGGAAGCCTGCCGGCGCAAATAAGGCCGGTAGTCGGCAGGGAAACAAACATAGTAAAAAAAGAAATAGAGGCAGTGCTTGAACAGAAGGAAAAGTATTTTAAAAGCCTGCAGTTTGACCTTGATTTAAGAAAAGAAAAAATTGACATAAGTCTTCCTGGCAGGAAAATGCCTGCAGGAAAAAAGCATATAATATCTGCGGTTATTGAAGAAATTGAGGATATTTTTATTGGAATGGGCTTTGAGATTGCAGAAGGCCCTGAGGTTGAAACAGACTATTACAATTTTGAGGCATTAAATACGCCGGCCGATCATCCTGCAAGATCGCTGCATGATACTTTTTTTATATCAGAAGATACTCTACTTCGAACACACACTTCACCTGTACAGATAAGGTATATGGAAAAAAACAAACCGCCAATATATATTATTGTACCGGGTAAAGTTTACAGGAAGGATTATGACATATCCCATACTCCAATGTTTACACAGATAGAAGGCCTTGTTGTAGATAAAACAATTAATTTTGGCAATCTTAAATGGATGCTTGAAAAGTTTGTGCATGAAATTTTTGGCAAAGAGCGAAAAGTAAGGTTCAGGCCGCATTATTTTCCTTTTACAGAACCCAGTGCGGAGGTTGATGTATCCTGCGACATATGTGCGGGCAGCGGCTGCAGGACATGCGGAGGCTCAGGCTGGCTTGAAATACTTGGCGCAGGCATGGTGGATCCTAATTTATACAGGTATGTAAATTATGACCCTGAAGAGGTAAATGGTTTTGCATTTGGCATGGGCATTGAGCGCATATGCATGCTTAAATATGGCATAAATGATATAAGACTTTTTTATGAAAATGACTTAAGGTTCATAGACCAGTTCTAATGCTTTTTTGCATTTTTATACATGAAAGGTATTTTTTAATTGAAAGTAACACTTAACTGGCTGAAAGAATTTCTTGATTTGGGTAACCGGGGTATAAATCCCGCCGAAATTGCTTCAATGCTGACAATGAGCGGCACAGAAGTTAAGAAAATCGAGTACACTGGTGAAAAGTTTAAAAATATAGTAGTGGGGAAAATAATTGATTTTAAGCAGCATCCCAATGCAGACAAACTCTCTGTGTGCCAGGTTGACAGCGGTACAGGATTATTAAACATAGTATGCGGAGCAAATAATTTTTCAAAAAATGATAAAGTTGCGCTTGCTCTTGAAGGTGCGGTAACTTCCCAGGGCCTTAAAATAGGCAAAAGCAAACTCAGGGGGGAAATATCTGAAGGCATGATGTGCTCAGAATATGAGCTGGGGTTTTCAGATGAGTCAGAAGGCATAATGATTTTAAGCAGCTCCTGTACTGTTGGACAGGGTTTTGCTGAATCTCTTGGAATTGACGATGTTGTATTTGAGCTTGAGATAACACCTAACAGGCCTGATTGTTTAAATGTTGCAGGGATTGCAAGGGAAATAAGTGTACTTGCAGACATACCTTTAAAAGAGAGGGATTATGATGCTGAAGAAAGGCTTAATAATGATAAGGATTATGAAATAGAAATAAAAGATTATACTTTGTGCCCTCGCTACTGCGCAAAAATATTTAAGGATATCCCGAAAATAGAAAGCCCTGAATGGCTTAAAAACCGGCTCATAATGTGTGACTACAGGCCCATTGATTTGATTGTCGATATTACAAATTATGTTATGCATGAAGTTGGCCAGCCTCTGCATGCATTTGATGCCGATCTTCTTTATTCAAATAAGATTATTATAAGAACAGCAAAAAGCGGTGAAAAAATAAGAAGCATAGATGACAGTATCAGAAACCTCAAAGAAGACATGCTTGTTATTGCCGATGAAAAAAAACCTGTCGCTATTGCCGGTGTCATGGGGGGAAAAGACACAGAAATTAATACATCAACTAAAAATGTTTTACTTGAGTCTGCCAATTTTTATGGTCCGTCCATAATGCGGACATCCTCAGCACTTGGCCTTCGCTCTGAAGCCTCAAACAGGTTTGAGAAAAAACTTGACCCTGGGCTGACGCTTATTGCGATAAAAAGATTTGAAGAGCTGCTCTCAGAAATTACCGGCACAAAATTTGCCGGTACAATATATGATAATTATAAAAAAACTGCAAGGACAAGAACTATTGGCTTAAGGCTGGATAAGGTAAAAAGTGTACTTGGCACAGAAATAGAAGCCGCCCAAATCAGCCGTATTCTTTCCGGGCTGGGAATAAAAACAAAAATAAAATCTGCAGAATTTGCTGAAAATATTAAAAGCGATATCATTGCTGCTGAAATACCGTCTTTTAGATTTGAGGATCTTGAAAGAGAGATTGACCTCATTGAGGAAATTGCAAGGATTTATGGTTTTGAAAAATTTGTTTCTGCCCCACCGGCTGCATTGCTCAGGGGCGGAAAATATTCTTTTTTCCAGAAAACTTTAAGGCAGTTAAGGCAATTATTATGCGATAGCGGATTTTATGAAGTTATAAATTACTCCTTTACAGGAGCGCAGTGGCTGCAGAAGGTAAAAACCGCCAGTGAAGACCAATACAGCAGTGCTGTTAAAATAATAAATCCCATTAATGAAGAGTTTGAATATCTAAGGACATCGCCGCTTCCCCTTATGGTAAAAAATGCTGTAAATAACATAAATCATGATGTTAGAAATATAAGGATATTTGAGATTACAAAAGTATACAAACGCTTAGAAGATAAAAAACTTCCGGAAGAAAAAACAGTGCTTGGCGTTTTAATTTCCGGAAAATCCTGGCTTAAGTCCTGGAATGAAAATGAGAAGGCATTCGATTTCTTTGACTTAAAAGGAGTGCTGGAACTACTTTACAGCCGTTTTTACGGAAGCACCCCAGCCTTTGAAATTTCTGGCAGAGAGTTTAAATTTTTCCACCCTGCTGTAAGCGCAGAAATTATTGCAGGAAAAACAGCAGCAGGAATTATAGGAAAAATCCATCCCCTGATTATTGAGGATCTCGATATTTTGCAGGATATTTTTTACATGGAACTTGACCTTGAGGTTTTTATAAAAAATTCAGGAAGGCAATTAAAGTTTAAACCCATACCACAGTTTCCTGCAATTGTAATAGACATTGCGATTGTTGTAGATAAAGATGCAAAAAATTCTGAAATAGTTAATGAGATAGAAAAATCCGGTACCAGCCTTCTTAAAGAAGTAAAATTGTTTGATATTTATGTAGGCAGGCAGGTTGAGGAAGGCAAAAAAAGCATAGCCTACTCGCTTACTTTCCGTGATGACCTGCGAACCTTGAAGGACACAGAGGTTGATATTATAGTTAAAAGAATAGTCCAAAACCTGGGCAGGAAATTTGGAGCCAAACTCCGCCAGTAATTAAAATTCTGCGCTGGCTATTTCAATTCAACAAAAGCTGATTTTTAACCTTTCAACTTTTTTAAAGTGCCAGAATTATGTAGCAAATTATAAAAAAATATTTACCCCGTTTTTCAATAAAGCAAATTTAGCAAGCATCTAAAATTTTGTAACCGCAATAAAAGAAAATTTTAATAGCAAGGATAGGTATTTCAAACAGTTTTAACAGTACCTGTGCCGGCCAATTATTTTTATCATGGAATTTTGGATGCTAACCCCAATTTATTTGTACTTAACAAATAATCTGAATATAATTATAAAAAGGGGACGTTTCCCTCTTGCCAGATGATTTTTTACATAATGTTTTTTCTTAAACTAAGTGAAAGGAATGGGAATAATCATGAGATATAAAAAAATCCTTTTTTATTTTTTTATCACTGTTCTTATTCTTCTTATGATTTTACCAGCCACAAGTTGTATATCCAATAAAAAACTCTATGATGCTTCACAAAAGATGAAAAAAATTAATCAGGAATTCAGTAAGACAGAAGGAGTGATTGGCCTGCTTGACAGTCTTGGTGTCGGGGATGTTCCAAACTATCCTGGCTCAACTTATGATTATGAGCTGAATATGGAAATGGGTGAATTTAAAAACCAGCTTATAGATATACCAACCGAATTTTACAATGTTTTATACACTGTTTATGTTATTAAGGCCAGCCAGGAACAGGTAATTGACTTTTACAATAATAAAATGCAAGAGCTTCAATGGGAAAAAACAGTAGAACAAACATCAGATAAAGGCTCGTTAAATGCCTGGAGAAAAACTGGTTATGATGAAGTCGAAGTTATATATATTTTATTATCCGGGACAATTAATTATTCCGGAAGGCAGGAATTCGTGATTTTAAAGGGATTTATTATAAATGAAAATAATAATAATGTGAAAACCACAGGCGATTCTTTAAAGGAAGGAAACGAAATCGGGCCGGGCAGCGTATATTTTGAAAATCCGGGTTTAATTGAAGGAGAGGGCCTTCTTATGACAAAACCTGTATCATCGGGAGTGGAGCAGTGGCAGAAATGGCTTCAGGATAGCTCAGGAGATAATTCAGGCAATGAAGTTTTATTAAAAGATGACCCTATGTTTATAAAAGTTGCTGAGTTTAGCAGAAAGAGCGGTGCAATGGATGGAGGGGCCGCAGGTATTTACCAGGAGCTTGATTTGGATTTGCAGGATTATTCTTCAGTAAATATCTGGCTTACAGGCAAAGTCATTTATGAAGAAGGCGGCAATATAGCAAATGTCAATAAAAGCGGTTTTCCTGAAGGGGCAATGCAGGTGCGGATAAAATACCTTGATAAAAATGATGAAATAAAAGAATGGCACCATGGGTTTTTTTATTCAAATATTACCTATTATGACAAACTTAATTACAGCCTTGTAACCAAGGATAAATGGTTCTGGTACATAAGCCCGAATCTTCTTGAGCTTGACAGCCAACCGCAGACTATTAAAGAAATAAGGATATACGGTTTTGGCTGGCAATTTACTGGACAGTTTGCAGAAATAAATATCATAGGGAATAAGGGTTAAAAATTAATAGATTTATTATGCAAATTAAGGCAGATAAGGAAGATAATTATTCCAGCTTTAAAGATATTAAAATAATCATTGGCAGGAGCATATAATGATAAAAGAACTTTCAGCAAATGACTTAAAAATTATTTTTGACAGCAAAAAGATTAATTGTAATTCAACCGATGAACTTGAGCCCCTGGAAGGCATTATAGGGCAGGACAGGGCCGTAAAAGCGCTGAAGTTTGGGCTAAATATTTCAAACAGCGGATTTAATATTTTTGTATCAGGCTACTCCGGCACAGGAAGGACTACAAGCGTAAAGGAATTTGTTGAGGAAGTGGCTAAAACCAAGCCAACCCCTCCGGACTGGTGTTATGTTAATAATTTTAATGACTCGTACCAGCCCAATGTAATTGAACTGCCTCCGGGCAGGGGTAAGGTATTTCGCGAGGATATCAAGAATTTTGTTGACTCTGTAAAAAGCCTCCTGCCAAAAGTATTTGAAAGCAAGGATTATACTGAAAAAAGGGATGCAATTGTAAAAAATGCAGATACTGCAAAGCAGGAACTTTTAAATGGTTTAAACAGCAGGGCCCAGTCACAGGGATTTATTTTAAAAACAACCCAGATTGGGGTGTTTATTGTACCTGTAATAAACGGCAAAGTTTTAAATGACCAGGATTTCCTGAAACTTGACCAGAAAACAAAAGACAAGATGCAGGAAAAAAGAACTGCAATAAATGATGATATGAAAAAAACAATGGACACAGTCCGGTCATACGATAAAAAACTTGCAGAAGACATAAAACAGCTAAACCATGATGCTGCGCTTTATGCGATAGAAAAGTTTATTAATGATATAAAAACAGATTATAAAGATGTGGCTGAAGTCATTGAATTTGTTGAGGAAATACAAAAGGATATTTTAAAGAATGTTGATATTTTTATACCCGGGAATTTAAAAACAGGCCAGCAGCAGGATATTTTTCCATGGCTTAAGGAAGCTCCTTTTAAAAAGTATGAGGTAAACCTTATTGTTGACAACTCGGGTCTTTCCGGGGCGCCGGTAGTGATAGAGCAGAACCCGACGTACCAGAATCTTTTCGGCAGGATAGAAAAAGAAGCCCAGTTTGGTGTTCTTACAACGGATTTTACCATGATAAGAAGCGGGGCCATACACAGGTCAAACGGGGGTTTTCTTGTTATGCCGGTGGAAGAACTGCTTAAAAATTTTTTTTCCTGGGACAGCTTAAAAATGGCGCTGGTTAATAAAGAAATAACGATAGAGGAAGCTTCTGAAAAACTTGGCTATGTGTCAACCAAGGGACTGAGACCCGAGCCTTTACCGCTGGATGTCAAGGTGATACTTATCGGAAATCCAATTTACTTTAATTTACTTTTTTCTCTTGATGATGATTTTAAAAAACTATTCAAAGTAAAAGCTGATTTTGACCTGAGTATGGACAGGAATGACGACAATATAAAAAATTATGCCAGGTTCATTTGCACTATATGTAATAAGGAAAAACTAAAGCACCTGGAAGCCCCTGCAGTTATAAAAGTCATTGAATACAGCTGCCGGCTTGCAGAAAACAGAGAAAAAGTCTCGACAAGATTTTCAGATATTGCTGATATTATAACTGAAGCAAATTATTATGCTTACAGTGAAAATTCAAAATATATTAAGACAGGGCATATAAAAAAAGCTATTGAAGAAAAAGTATTTCGCTCCAATCTTATGGAGGAAAAAATAAAAGAGCATATAAATGATGGCACAATACTCATTGATACTAAAAGTTCTGCAATTGGCCAGATTAACGGGCTTTCTGTCACAAGCCTTGGCGACTATTCATTCGGCAGGCCTTCAAGAGTTACTGCTTCAATTGGTGCAGGAAAAGACGGCATTATTGATATTGAAAGGGAAACAAAACTTGGAGGCCCAATACATACAAAAGGAGTGCTTATACTCAGCGGCTACATTGCCCAGAAATATTCAGCAGACAAACCTCTTAACCTGTCGGCAAGAATTGTGTTTGAACAGAGCTATGGCGGCATTGAGGGAGACAGCGCATCAAGCGCAGAGCTTTATGCCCTGCTCTCAGCCCTTTCAGGGATACCGATAAAACAAAACTTTGCAGTTACCGGCTCGGTTAATCAGAAAGGCCAGGTACAGGCAATTGGCGGGGTAAATGAAAAGATAGAGGGATTTTTTGCAGTTTGCAGGGCAAGGGGCCTTACAGGGGACCAGGGGGTGATTATACCCCAAAGCAATATAAAAAACCTTGTATTAAAAGATGAAGTTATAGAGGCAGTAAAAGAAAACAAATTCCACATTTATATTGTAAGCACGATTGAAGAGGGAATTGAAATACTTACCGGAGTCAAAGCCGGGAAGATGGGTAGTGATGGTAAGTATGAGGAAGGCACAATCAATTACAGGATAAATAAAAAGATTGAAGAGCTTGCAGAGAAAATGAAAAACCTTAAAGGCAGCAGCGTTAAAGATGTATAATACCTTCTTTTTCTTCAGCAGTAAACATATCTAAATTAAGTAATGCTTTGGCCAATCAATAAAGTTCTGGCTGTATTTTTTGAAGATAATAAAAATAGGCATAATATTTGCATAATATTTAATAAATATGTATAATATGCAATATTAAAGATTATAAATTATAATATTTTAAAAATATTGGAATAAATAGTAATTCCACGATCATTACAAAATATCAGGGATATTAAAGATAATTATGTTAAAGGCAATTAAAACTGCAGTGATAGGCGGTTCAGGGTATACCGGCCTTGAGCTCGTAAAGCTCCTTATAAAACATAAATATGCAAACTTAAGCCTCCTGACATCAAATACCTACAGTGGCATGGCGCTGCAGGATGCATTTGCATATTTTAAAAACTTAAACTGCGCAGGAATTGCGTTTAAGGCAACAGACAGTATAACATACAATGATTTTGCAGCCACTGACCTTGTTTTTCTTTGCCTTCCGCCGCATCAATCCATGGAGTTTGCAGCAAATCACCTTAAAGATTACAGAGGCAAAGTAATAGATATAGGCAGTGACTTCAGGATCAAGGATCCGGAATCATATAGAGAATGGTATGGTAAAGACCACATTGCCACCGGCATGCTTAAAGATTTTATATATGGCCTTCCGGAAATAAACGGGGAGCAGATAAAACATGCAAAGTACATTGCAAATCCTGGCTGCTATCCCACATCAGTGCTCTTATGCCTTGCGCCGCTTGCAGGATTATTGTCAAAAAATGAGCCGGTTGGAAAAGAACCATTTTCGGATAAGATTTTACCCTGTTGTGGCGGTCCGGACATAAAAGGGCAATTACAAATAGCTGATATTAATATCGATTCAAAATCAGGCGTTTCAGGCGCAGGAAGGAAACTTAAGGATGAATATCTTTTCTGCAGCGCAAATGAAAACTTTTATGCATACGGCCCGCTTCTTCACAGGCACATAGGCGAAATGGAACAGGAGATTGAAGAGCTCTGCGGCAGTAAATTTGCAATATCTTTTACGCCTCACCTGCTTCCTGTTGAAAGGGGAATATTTACGTCTGTTTACTGTAAACTAAGATTTGGGGCCAGTTATAATGAAAAATCCTGCTGTTGCGACAGTAACAGCAAAACCGGATCCAAAGATGCGGCAGTTAAGGAAATTGTTGAAAGCCTTTTTTCATGGTATTACAAAAATTGCCTCTTTGTAAAATTCATTGGTCAAAAAATTCCGCAGATAAAAGATGTCTTAAATACAAATTTCTGCCATATTGGCTATGCTTATGATAACAGGACTGATACTCTTAAGCTTTTTTCTGCAATAGATAATCTTTTAAAAGGCGCAGCCGGACAGGCAATACAGAATATGAATATAATGTTTGGATTTAAACAGGAAGAGGGACTTAATGAGTGATATCTCATATTATGGGGATAATGAAAACAAAATTGAGGGTTTTTATCTTAATAAGGCCCAGGTGCTGCTTGAGGCCCTGCCGTATATAAAAGAGTATTTCAACAAGATTGTTGTTATAAAAATTGGCGGTTCCATGATGGAAAATGATGCAATAATGCAGAGTGTCCTTGATGATGTAATACTTATGAAGTACGTTGGAATTAAAGTTGTTCTTGTTCACGGGGGCGGAAAACAGATAACTGAAATGATGAAAGAAAGAAATATTGAAGTAGAGTTTGTGGATGGTATGAGGGTTACAAACGCTGAAGCTATTGATGTTATAAAAATGGTTTTAATAGGCAATATAAACACAAAGATAGTTTCTTTTTTAAACAGGCATGGCAAAACAGCAGTTGGAGTAAGCGGAAATGACGGCAGCTTCATAAACTGCAGGAAAAAAATCTATAAAAAAGACGGAAAGGAAATTGATCTCGGGTTTGTAGGCGAGATTAAAGATATTGACTCAACATTTATAAAAAATATGCTTTCAAATGATTATATCCCGGTAATTGCAACACTTGGTTCAGACAATCAGGGCAACATCTATAATATAAATGCTGACACCTGCTCAAGCAGCATAGCGTCTTCGCTTAATGCTTTGAAAATGATACTTCTTACAGATGTAGACGGCATTATGACTGGAAATGGCCAAAACGTCCAGGGAGAAAAAAAGCTTATATCAAGGCTTTCTGCACAAAAATGCGGCCAGATGATAAAAGAAGGACAGATAAGTGCAGGAATGATACCCAAAGTTAATGCCTGTATAGATTCATTAAAAAAAGGAGTTGGCCGCACTCATATATTAAACGGCACAACACAACATTCAATACTGGTTGAGGTATTTACTGATAAAGGAATAGGGACAATGATAACCCTTTAGCTTACCGGGTAAGCAGTTTTTTTTAAAAAATATTTTAAGGTGCTAAATAAATTTAAGCTAAAAAGGAACAGGTTTTAATGAGCGCAATTGCAAAAGATAAAAACAGTGAAATATTTAAAACTGGCGGTAAATACTTGATGCCCACATACTCAAGGCTCCCTGTTGTTTTTACAAAAGCAAAAATGCAGTACCTCTGGGATGCAAACGGCAAAAAATACACTGATTTTATTGCAGGATATGGCTGCCTTAATGTTGGCCACAGCAACAGCCAAGTAGTTTCTGCAATAAAAAAACAAATTGAAAATATAATACAGCCTTCAAATGTCTATTATAATGTCCCGCAGGTTATTCTTGCAGAGAAGTTGTGTAAAATTACCGGTTTTGGCTCCAAGGTTTTTTTTGCAAACAGCGGCACAGAAGCAGTTGAAGGCGCAGTTAAGCTTGCTAGGAAGTACTCAAAAGAAAAATTTGGCCAGCACAGGTATAAAATAATATCATTTAATAAATCTTTTCATGGGCGCACGATGGGCGCACTTTCAGCAACCGCCCAGGAGCAAAAACAGAAAATTTACCAGCCCCTGCTTGACGGGTTTGATTATGCAGACATAAATGATATTGATTCAGTAAAGGCAAAAATAGATGGCAATACCTGTGCTATTATACTTGAGCCGATACAGGGTGAGGGCGGAATAAATGTTTCTGATAATGAATTTTTAAAAAACCTTAAAGCTTTATGCACTGAAAATAAAATACTGCTTATATTTGATGAGGTGCAGACGGGATTTGCAAGGACTGGAAAGATGTTTGCATATAATAATTATGGTGTTTGCCCTGACATCCTGGTGCTTGCAAAAAGCCTTGGAGGAGGAATGCCCCTGGGTGCCATTGTTTCAAGTGATGAGATAAGCTCTGTATTTACACCTGGAAGCCACGGTTCAACTTTCGGGGGCAATGCTGCATCATGTGCAGCCGGTATTGCTGTAATAGACTATATTATTAAAAACAGGCTTTCCGACAGGGCTTTTAATATGGGCAAATATTTTGTATCGAAGCTTTCTAAACTTAAAATGCAAAACAGCATAATAAAAGATATAAGGGGAATGGGGTTAATGATTGGCATGGAACTGTCAAAACCTGTTGCAGCAGAACTTGTGGAAGCGGCACTTTCCGGTGGTTTTGTGATAAACAAAATTTCACCTTCAATATTGAGGTTTCTGCCAACACTTGTTATATCAAAAAGAAATATAGATGCACTTATAAAATGGCTTGCTTTAAACTTGAAAAAGTAAATCAGGGGGACGGTTCTCTTTAAATCAGGGGGACGGTTCTCTTTGCTTGCTTTTTGCTTGTGCAGTTTGAGCACTTAAGCGAAACGAAAGGAAATATAAAAAATTGAATGATTTAAAGATTGATCTTGGTTTTGACAAAATAAAAATAGAAAAAAAGAAGGATTTTCTTACTTTAAAAGATTATTCCAAAGAAGAAATACTTTATCTTCTAAGTCTTGCTGCTGATATAAAAAAGGAAAAAGAACTTTTTAGTGACAGGCTTAAAGGAAAAAATATCGCAATGCTTTTTGATAAGCATTCAACAAGGACAAGGCTTTCTTTTGAAGTTGCAATATCCCAGCTTGGCGGAAACTGTATATATCTTGATGCAGCATCGCTGCAGATTAAAAGAGGCGAGACTATTAAGGACAGCGCAATAGTTTTCGGCAGGTATCTTGACGGACTTGTGATAAGGACATTTTCCCATGAAACGATAGAGGTTTTTGCAGATTATTCAAATATTACTGTAATAAACGGGCTGACCGATATGTATCACCCCTGCCAGGCTTTATCTGATCTTTTTACTATAGGGGAATTTGGGCTGCTTGAAAAGGAGCTTAAATTTACTTATTTGGGGGATTGCAATAATGTATCAAACAGCCTTATGGTCGGCTTTTCAAAACTGGGCCTTGATTTAACATTGGGATGCAGCAAAAAATACGGCCCTTCTGCTGAAATACTTCAGTACTGCCAAAAACAAGCCGCGAAAAGCGGAAGCAAAATAAATATTATAAACGACCCTTTTGATGCTGTTGAATGCGCAGATATAATTTATACGGATGTGTGGATAAGTATGGGCGATAAAGACTCTGCAGAAAAGGTAAAAGAGTTGTCAGCTTTCCAGGTAAACAGTAAGCTGCTGGCATATGCAAAACCAGGCGTTAAAGTCATGCACTGCCTTCCTGCGCACAGGGAGCAGGAGATAACGTCTGAAGTGCTTGACGGAAACCATTCTGTCATTTGGCAGCAGGCTGAAAACAGGCTGCATGCGCAGAAGGCCCTTCTTGTTTACCTGTTTTCTGAAAACTTTTAAATACAAAAAGCCTGGAAGGTATAAGAAGGATAAAAGTTAAGTTATAGCTTTTTTGTCTTTGTGCAATATAAACAGGCCTAAAGGAATATGTATAAAAATGAAAAGAAGCGAAAGATTAAAAGCAATAAGGGAAATAATTGCCGGCAGCAAGATATCATCCCAGGAAAACCTGGCGGTTGAACTTGATAAAAGGGGATTCAATGTCACGCAGGCGACCGTTTCAAGAGACATACAGTTTTTAAACCTTGTAAAGGTCAGGGATGCCCAGCAGAACGAATACTACTCCTTAAGTTCAAAATATCATGGCGATCCGCAGGTGGGGCTTCAAAAGGTAAAAGCAAAATTTGCCGGAAATGTCATATCTGTTGAAAGGGCAAACAACATAGTTGTCATAAAAACAAATCCGGGTGAGGCGCAGGGTGTTGCAGCAGCACTGGACGGAGCTAACTTTGCTGAAATACTGGGCACTGTAGCAGGGGATGACACCATAATATGTGTTATTGAAAATGAAGAAAACGCAGGCAAAATACTTGATTTGTTCAGGAATTATTAAAAGAAGTAAAGGAGTTAAAAACTAAAATGGCTAAAAAAGTTATACTTGCTTATTCGGGCGGTCTTGATACATCCGTATCAATTAAATGGATAAAAGAAAATTACAATATGGATGTTATAGCAGTTTTAATAGACTGCGGACAGCCTGACGATTTAAATGAGGCATACCAGAGGGCTACCCAAAATGGAGCACAAAAGGCCTTTATAGTAGATGCAAAAAAGGAATTCGCAGACGACTTTATAACACCTTCAATAAAAGCAAATTTAAAATATGAGAAAAACTATGTCCTTGCAACCGCTCTTGCAAGGCCACTTATTGCAAAAAAACTTGTTGAGGCCGCCCAAAAAGAAAAAGCAGAAGCTATAGCTCATGGATGCACCGCAAAGGGCAATGACCAGGTCAGGTTTGATGTTGGAATAAGAAGCTTAAACCCGGCCCTTAAAATAATAGCGCCGCTGAGGGAATGGAAACTTACCCGTGAAGAGGAAATTGAATATGCGCATAAACATGGCATTAAAATAACTGTTACCAAAAAATCCCCCTACAGCATTGATGAAAACCTCTGGGGCAGAAGCATAGAATGCGGGATACTTGAAGATGTCTGGCAAGAGCCGCCGGAAGATGTGTATGGCTGGACAAAAATAACAAAAAAACCTGCTGATTATGAATATATCGAAATCGGCTTTAAAGAAGGGGTGCCGGTATCGCTCAACGGCAACCCGGCAAAATTACAGGACCTGGTAAAGAAATTAAATGAACTTTCAGGCCCTTATGGCATCGGGAGATCTGATATGGTAGAAAACCGCCTTATAGGCATTAAGTCAAGGGAGGTTTATGAAGCGCCTGCTGCAGTTGTTATAATTGAAGCTCACAGGCAGCTTGAGAGCCTGGTTCTTGACAGGGAACTTCTGCATTACAAATACTTGCTTGAGGAAAAGATGGCTGAAATGGTTTATTATGGCCTGTGGTTTTCGCCGCTTATGAATTGCCTTAAAAGCTTTGTTGACAAAAGCCAGGAAAATGTCAGCGGCACTGTAAAAGTAAAACTATCGTATAAAAACTTTGCAGTATGCGGACGCAAATCAGAATACTCGCTTTATGATTTAAACCTGGCTACTTATGACAGGGATGATAGTTTTGACCCGAAACACTCAGAAAGCTTTATTAAAGTATGGGGTTATCCGTATGAGCTTATGGGGAAAAAAGGCAGGATTAAAGGATAGTATATGAAAAAAGAAAAAATTTGGCAGGGAAGGATACAAAGTGACCCGGACAGCCTTGCAGAAAAGTTCACAGCTTCAATAAGCACTGACATAAATCTTTATATGCAGGATTTAACCGGTACAGCGGCATATGCTATTGGGCTTGAAAGCATTGGCATAATCAATGGGGATGAAAAGAAAAAAATACTTTCCGGCCTTAAAAAAATTCGTGAAAATATTGAAAAGGAAAAAATTTGTCCGGGTAAATATGAGGATGTGCACAGCCTGGTGGAATATGAGCTTTGCGCCCTTGCAGGCGATGCTGCCGGCAAGGTGCACACAGGAAGAAGCCGCAATGACCAGATAGTAACGGATGAGCTTTTATTTATAAAAGAGTCTGCAGCAGAGGCTATAAGTTTTATTATCAGCCTCCTGGATGCAATATTGAAAAAAGCAGGCAGCTGCGCCGGCCTTGTTATGCCTGCATACACGCATATGCAAAAGGCCCAGCCGGTGCTGGTATCCCATTATCTTCTTTCATATTATGAGAAGTTTTCCCGCAATTGTAAAAAGCTTATCCAGGTTTTTGAAGACAGTGACTGGCTGCCCCTTGGCGCTGCCGCCTGTGCCGGAAGCGGTTATGGGCTTAACACAAATCTTTTGGCAGAGCTTTTAAAGTTCAAAAGAACCGGTAAAAACAGCATGGACATAGTAAGCAGCAGGGATTATTTAATAGACTATATTTACTGCTGCACCATGATAATGTTAAACCTTGGCAGATTCTGCGAGGATCTGATAATTTACAGCAGCCAGGAATTTTCATGCGCTGACATATGCGAGAAGTTCTGCACAGGAAGCAGCATAATGCCGCAGAAAAAAAATCCGGATATACTTGAGCTCATACGCGGCAAAAGCGCTGTTGTTGCAGGCAGCCTCACACAGATAATAACGCTTGTCAAAGGACTGCCTTCAACATATAACAGCGACATGCAGGAAGACAAGAAAATACTTTTTAATGCAAAAAAGGAAACGCTTGACAGCATTGAAATCTTCATCCGTGTTCTTGAGCATACTGAATTTAAAGCTTTCAGCATTGAAGACAAGATGCCGGAAGGTTATATGGAAGCAACTGATGCTGCGGATTATCTTGTTAAAAAAGGCCAAAGCTTCCGCAGCGCCCATCATATAATTGGAAAAATTGTAAGGTACTGCATTAAAAACAATATGAAGCTCAGTGACATTCCTGTTAAAAAATTAAAAGAATACTCTCCGTATTTTGAAAGTGATTTTTATGCCTCTATAAGCTTGAAGAGCTGTATAAATTCAAAAATAACTTCATGCGGAACTTCAGAAAAATCTGTAATGAATAATATTTCCAAAAACACAAAAGAGCTTGATAAGCTTAAAAAAACCTTAAATAATCTCTACAGCAGGATACCTGATTTTGATGAGCTCACCGGCAACTAAAATTGAACTTGTCAGCCCGGCAGGCAATATGTATGCCCTTACTGCAGCTATTAATGCAGGAGCTGATGCAGTATATCTTGGATATAAAAAATTCGGGGCCAGGGCATATGCAGAAAATTTTGGTCTTGAGCAGTTAAAAGAAGCTGTAAAAATATCGCATGAAAGTAATGTGAAAGTGTATCTTACACTAAATACACTGCTAAAAGATGCTGAGCTTGCCGAGCTGGGGCATTTTTTAAATGAGTATTTAAGTTTCTGCCGGGATGGAATAATAATACAGGATTTCGGCTTATATAAAATTATAATGGATTTATATCCACGGACAAGAATTCATGCAAGCACACAGCTTAACACCCACAACCTTAAAACAGCAGAATTTCTGCATGAGCTCGGTTTTTCAAGGGTTGTCCTTGCAAGGGAAATGGACTTTGAAGAAATAATAAATATTAATAAAAATACCCAAATTGAAACAGAAGTATTCGGCCATGGTTCACAGTGTTATTCTTACTCCGGAAACTGCTACTTTTCCTCCTTTACAGGTAAAAGAAGCGGAAACCGCGGAAGGTGCACCCAGCCATGCAGGATGAAATACAGCCTTGAAACTGCTGCGGGGAAAAAAACCGCAGGTAGTAAAAATATAAATACGCTTATTAAAGATTCATATATTATAAGCAAGGCGGACCTTTGTACTCTTGCAATAATCCCGCAGCTTGCAAGCGCCGGTGTAAATGCCATAAAAATAGAAGGGCGCAACAAGACTGCTGAATATAGCGGAATAATAACAGGCGTGTACAGGAAATACCTGGATATGTATTACAGTGATCCCGGCAATTATAAAGTGAACCAAAATGATATTTATAAAATAACCCAGGTGTTTTCAAGGCAGCTTTGCACTGGGTATTTTCTAAATAAATATCCGCAGGACATAGTTTCAATGAAAAAGTCAGGAAGCGTGGGCAATTTCCTGGGAAGGGTACTTGAAGTAAAAAGCGGCTGTCTCACCATTAAGACAAATATTGAAGTAAATAAAGGCGATATTATAGAAATATGGACCAACAGGGGAAATGAGCAACTCAAAGTTACCGGCGTTTTTATAATTGAAGAAAACATAACCACAGATGCAAAGGGCAAAAAAAGTAAAATAAAAAACAGTGGAAAAATTACCGCCAAAAATATTATAAGACTTAAAACAGACAGAATTTCAAAATGCAGTGCAGGGGACAGGGTTTTCAAGTTTTATGATGCAGAGCTTGACAGGCAGGCAAAGAGCCTTTATAAAGATGCAATAAAGAAGGGCAGTGGTTATGCTGCTGATAAACTCTTTCAAAAAATAAGCAAAAATGAAATAGAAGATTATTTCAGCTATATGAATTTAACAGATACTGGCGCTGGTAAATCAATCGGCCCTAAATCTTTAAAACCGGTTAATGATAAATACAAAACACAGCTTTCAGTAGAAGTGGACAGCCTTGAGGCGGCGGCCCTTACTTTTAATAAAGGTCCCTTAAATAACATAAGGAATATAATAGTTAACGGCTTTAATGAAGTTTTTAATGGTAAAAAAACCTTTTTTGATGAAATATATTCTCTTAATAAGCATATTCAAGGCGCAGGCGCAAGACTGGTAATTAAAACCCCGGATATTATTTATGATGATGATTTTGCCATACTTGAAAATACTTTGCCTGGGCTGGCCGCCTGTGGGATAAACAATTTTTCAATAGCAAATACCGGTGTTTTAAAAGCATTAATAAATTGTATTAATTGCAGCGCAATATCTGATAAAAGCCCGAAAAAAGAAAATACTGTAAATCTTTACCTTGACAGTTCGATGAATATATTTAATGCAGCAGCGGCCAGTTTTTTCAATTCAGTTGTAAAAGACTGCCCTTCAGCCAGGATACAAGACATAACCCTTTCCGCAGAGCTCAGTCTTGATGAAATAATGGATATCGCTGCATTTGATGCAAATACCAGTTTTTCAGTATACAGTTACGGTTATTACCCTGTTATGAGCGCCAGGCTTAAACTTGGCTATCTTGATAAGGGTTATAAAAGGGCAAAAAATTTTGATGGCAGTGATTTAAAATCATATTACCTCAAGGACCGGAAGGGATACAGCTTCAGGATAATTAGCGGCTATAATGAAAATGTTGTTTTTTTAAATTCAAGAAAAATCTGCAACTTCTTTGATATGAGGCAATTCTTAAACAAAAAGATAAGCAATTTTCTTATAGATACAAAGACCTTTAACGGCAGCCAGATTTTGGAAATAGTAAATTATTACAGCGCCGCACTTGATTTGCTAAATGCAAAAAAGTATGCAGAGTTTGACAAACTTGCAGCCGGTGCAGCAAAAAGCCCATTGTTTTCAGATTATACAAGGGGACATTTCTTCAGGGAAGTGTTGTGAATTAGTGATATAAAAGAATTAAATATTTTTTATTGACAGCTTTGCATTTATGTGCAAATATTAATATGTAAATATGCAGTAATTATATACAGCAAATATATGGGTTTATAGCAGTATTTTAATGTAAAATTCGCAGCAATAAAGAAGCAATGGTAAAAATAAAACAAAAGCGATGCCGCTATTATTTAAACAGGGCATTTTCTGCCCTGGCAATTGTTGTCATGTTTTTAACAATTCCATACTTTTTATTTCCACCCTCCAGTGTTTTTGCTGCAGACAACCAGGCTATTATAATATGCATAAATCCCGGCCATGGCGGAAAGGACCACGGAGCAACCGGGCCTACGGGCCTAAAGGAAAAAGATGTAAACCTTGATATTGCATTCAGGCTGAGGGAAAAGCTTTCAGGCGCAGGATTTAAGGTCATTCTTACTCGGGAAGATGATACAAAGAAGCCACTTGATGAAATAGTTAATTTTGTAAATGCAAGCAATGCTGATATTTTTATCAGCGTGCATAATAACAGCCACACAAACAGGGAGAAAAACGGCACTGAAACTTTTTATTACAGCCAGTCACCAGCGGGCCGCATACTTGCAGGATGCATAAACAGCAGTGTGGTGCAGCAGATAGGCACATTAAACAGGGGTGTAAAAGCTGCTGAATTTACAGAAATCAAGGGTGTAAAAATGGTTTCGGCTTTGCATGAAGGCGCTTTTATTTCAAACCCTGATGAAGAGGCAAAGTTAAATGATGCAGGTTTCAGGGATAAAATTGCTGAAGGAATTTATAAAGGTATCCTTGAATATCTTCAGGCAGATGCAGGAAGTATTTCAGCCGGTAAAAAATTATCCTCATCCCAGTCATTTGTAAGAAGGGTTTACAATAAGGGTCTAAATATAGAGCCGGATAATGAAACTATAAGCAGCTGGGCCCAAAAGCTTTCAAGCGGGGCAGTTTCACATGCTGATTTTATAAGGAATTTATTTTCAGGCAGCCAGATGACTGCAAGAAACCTCACTGACAGCCAGTATGTCGATGTTTTATACAATGCAATACTTGACAGGAGTCCTGATAATACTGGCAAATCTTTCTGGAGTGCGCAGGTAAAAGTTACCGGAAGGCTTGCAGTGCTGAACCAGTTTCTTGCTTCCGTTGAATTTAACGGGCTCCTTAAGGGTTACGGGTTGTACGGCTACGTTTATTCGGGCAGTGTAAATACGGCCAACTTCAGCTCCCAGAACGCTTCAATTGCATCAAATGTATTAAATATTTCTTTTTTAAACGGAGTGGGATTAAAAGGCATCGCTGCAAAAACTTCAGGGCTTTTCAGGGACATAAAGGACACCGAAGGCAAAAATAAATATAATATTTATGTTGTTGCAGATGCGGCCAATTATAACTATATAAACACCCAGATTATCTGCAAATCTGATAAGGATGAGATTAAAAAGGCAGCAGAAGAAATAAAGAAAATTCTTGGAGCAGGAACTGTTATGAAACAGGCCGGGACCTCACAGGTGTCTGATGTGGTGGTAATAATCGGGAGGGATCTTATAAATCCAGCAGGTTTTAATAATTCAACTGGAAATGCCTCAATCAGCAATGGTTCTATTGTTATAAATATTTTAAATGGGCAGGGCTCTTTCGGCATAGCTGCAAGAACAAAAAGCAGTGTTGAAGCTGCATTTAAAACATCGCAGAATGCCATAAAAGTTAAAGAAACAAAAAACGCTGACAGTTTCAGTTATAAAAAAACCAAAATATTAATATTTACAGAAGCCCCCGGCGTTGAAGACGCTGCCAGGCAGTTAAAGGATTTTCTTGGTACAGGTGAAATTGAAAAATCAGGAACCAATCCCGACAATGTTGACATTACCATTATCCTGGGAAGCGATTATAAGAAATAATTATTTATAGCCTTAAAATTAATATTTTTTTTATAATCCTTACTTTAATTTTGCCCGGGACACAATACTATATTGAAAAAAGAAAAAAGTGTCCTTTCAGATTTCAATCCGCTAATATTAATCAAATTTAACAGGTATTTCTATTTTTTCATCATGTTCTGCAAGCCCAGAGGGATTATCTTTTTCAAGCACAAGTGTGCCGGTTTCAGTCCCGGGAGCTTCAAATACAATTTCAGCAATAAAGGGCACGAAATCCTCAGTCATCCATTCACCCTGAGCCTGCCCGTAGTGGCTCGCAATTAAATTTCCGTCAGCGTCAAAAAGTTTTATTGGAAAATCTGCTTCAAAATACCATGTTCCCCTTGCCCTGCCTGTGATTGTAAGGGGGCTTGAAATTGCCTGGCCTGGAGTGGGGCTATCAACTACTATTAAATCAGCCATGTCTTTTTGTGCATTAGCATTTTCTTTTGCATTATCAGTCTTATTATCTTTTTGCGGTTTTTCGATTTCTGCAGTGGTTTCCGTAACGGTTTTGGCAGCGCTACTTTGAGTAACTCCAGAATCACTACCGGCAGTCTTTAATTGCCCAACAGGGCAGCATGAAACTGCAGTAAAAATAATAAACAGTGTAAGTATAAAAATTAAAATACAGCCTGTTATGCTTGAAAACTTCAATCCTTTATTCATGTTCTTTTCTCCTTTCAACTTTTCTATATAAAAAACAAAAAATTTAAATATAACTTTTTCTAGCTGCTAACTCTTTGTAATTAAACAGCAAATTTATTGATTGTAGCCTTTCTTTACCCTGAACTTTATATATCAGTACTTTCTGCGGCTTCAATTTCAATTCTAACCACAGACCCATAAGCAGCATAGGAAAGCGCCGCAGGGTTCTGTGACCTTACATCACCCGTTGCTGAAGCATCGGGCAATATATTAGCAATGAACCCCAGGCTTTCAAGAAGGCTTACGGCATCAGTTCTTTTCATTCCTGTTACGTTTGGCACCTGCACGCCAAGGCTTATCTTTATAATTACCTCAAGCTCTTTTACATAGGTTGTGCCTGAATCGGGCACCTGTGCAAAAACTTTATCAATCTCTTTATTGCTTTCTTCCTTAATAACAGAAACATTAAAATAACCGGCCTGGCCCAGTTTGTTTAAAGCTTCTTCTTCACTTAACCCAATTACATTTGGGATACTTCCTTCAGGATTTACACCTTTGCTTACATACAGGGTAACCTGGCTGAATTTATTAATACTTGAACCGGAAGAGGGGTTTTGGGCAAATATCCTTCCCTGGGGCTGGTCATCGCTGAATTCTTCTGCAATACTAATAAGAGTATTTTCAATACCCATTGATTCAAGTATTTTTAAAGCTTTGTCAGGGCTGAACCCGGTTAAATCAGGCAAATCAAAACTTTCAAGCCCCCGGCTTATGTAAAAATTAATGATTAAGTTTATCCCATCCTGGAATTCAAATATTGTTCCTGCGGCAGGATCTGTCTTAAATACTATATTCTCATTGTATGTTTCATTAAATTCAAATATTTCATTTACTTCAAAATAAAGATCATAAAATACCTGCCTTGCTTCATCTAAGCTCATCCCTGCAACATCTGGTATCGCTATTTTATTGTGTATATCGCAATACTTTACAGGCTCTTTACCCTTAACAAATATCATAAAACCCAGCCTGTCTGCAGGGCACCAGGGCGTGGGCAAAAGCCCGCTGTCAAGGCAGACCTGGACATCCACAAGCTCTCCACCCGGAGAAATAAACTGTGAAACCGGCCTGTCCTTTAAAGCTGCAGCCATAAATTCGCGCCATATATCAGCCGGGTAAGAGCCGCCCGTTAAACTTCTTCCTTCTATAGGTTCCATTGGTTTGTTTGATTCCATATGGCCCATCCAGACAACAGTTGCAAGCTCAGGAGTATATCCTGCAAACCATGCATCCCTGAAGTCGCTTGTTGTTCCTGTTTTGCCTGCTGCCGGCCTCCCTATATTTGCGCCCTTGCCGGTTCCTTCAAGTATTGCTCTTTCAAGTATTCTTGTAGTGTAATAAGCAGCAGGAGCATCCATTATCTGTTTGTTATTCTCATTCTTATCAGGGTCATATTCATAAAGAATATTCCCGCTTGAATCTGTAATTTTCAGTATTGCAACAGGTTCCCTGTAATAACCGTTTGCAGAAAGGGTAGAAAATATTTTTGAGACATCAAGAGGGCTAACACCTTCCTCAAGACCTCCAAGAGCAATTGCAGGATTATTTCCAACTTCATCAATACCCATATCATTGCACAGCTTCTCAACATTTTCTGCGCCAACCTTCATCATAAGCTGGGCATAAACAACATTTACGGAACTAATTGTCGCATCTATTACTGTCATTTCATTTGTTTCATAATTCCTGTTGCCATAGTTTTGTACAATCCAGTCAGGCCCTGAGGGCATGTCAATAGTTAACGGGCCATTGGGATTATATTTATCATTAGGTGAAAAATTCATATTTATTGACTGCATAAGAACAGGGACTTTAAAAACTGAGCCCGGCTGTCTTTTTCCCTGTGTAGCGATATTAAATTTGCTCGTGCTGTAATCCTTGCCGCCCACAAGAGCATAAATATAACCGTTGGAAGGATCAGTTGAAATAATTGCATAAGAGGGTTCAGGATCAGAAGGAAAAACTGTTCTTATGGAATTTTCCGCCTTTTTTTGAAGGTCCAGGTCAAGAGTGGTGTAAATCCTCAGGCCGCCTTTAAATACATCATAATCAGTAAACTTTTTTTCATATAATTGCTGTTTTACATAATCAACAAAATAGGGAGATTTTATATCAGGCAAGCCTTCTTTGCCGGCAATTTCTTTTTCGTTTAAAACAATCGGCAAAGATATGGCTTCAAGGTACTGCTGCCTGCTTATTCTTTCCTGTTCATGCATAAGCTTAAGCACAAGATTCCTCCTGGCAAGCACTTTTTCAAGGTTGCTGTATGGATTATAATACGAAGGCCCCTTAATAATGGCTGCCAGCATGGCTGCCTGCTCAAGACTGAGGTTTTTTGCGTTTATGCCGAAATATGTCTGTGCGGCCTTTTCAACACCGTACGAGCCTGCGCCAAAATATATGGTGTTTAAATACATTTCAAGTATTTTATCTTTTGTGTAATTTCGCTCAAGCTGTATGGCTATTACTGCCTCATTTACTTTTCGCCTGAATGTTTTTTCAGGAGTAAAATAAACATTCTTTATATACTGCATTGTAATGGTGCTTGCGCCCTGCTCTATTGCGCCTGCACGTACATCTGCTATAAAAGCGCCAACAATTCTTTTATAATCTACGCCCTGGTGGTCATAAAACCTTTTATCTTCCACCGCAAGAACAGCATCTTTTATATAATCCGACATTTTGTCAAAATGAATAATCTCCCTGTTCTCCCCTGCATGGAACTCAGCAATCAGGGTTCCGTCAAGAGCATATGCTTTTGAGGTCTCTGCAATATCTGAAGGGGTGAGCTCTTCTATGGAAGGCACAGAGCGCAGTATTATAAATCCCCCGATTATGCCGATAAAAACAATAATCAGTATAAATACGGCTATAATTGTAAGCAGGGATAAAAAACACCCTTTTGCCTTGCTTCTTTTCTTGATATTTTTTTGTTGCATATCTTAATTTCTTTCCTGGTTAAATATTGGGTAATTATATTAATCCATTCTGTATTTGTTAGATTAAGCGCATTGTGCAAAACATTTTACTCCACGGTAAATGATAATAAATAAAGTATATTTGCCTTTTTTGCTTAAAAATCCAAAAACAAATAAAACCATTATTTACAATAAATATTCGAATAATATGATAATTTATTTAATGCAATAATAAAAGTACTGTATCAAACCAGGCAGTAAGGCAATTTTTACATAAAACCAAATAGACAATATAATGTGTGCTGTGCTAATATTTAATTCAATTTCCAGGGGGCCTGATTTGATTAAATTTTTAAATTCCCCTGCATTAACGGCTTTTTTAAAAATTAACAATAAAGATAAAAGTAAATATTATGGAAAAAGAAATAATAAAACAGCTTGAAACTGCCTGCAGCGGAACAGAGGATGTTCTTGTAAAAGAGGAGCTTGAAGAGCTTATTAGAAGTTCAATTAAAAATGGCAGGCCACTGAAAGTAAAGCTCGGGCTTGACCCCACAGCACCTGACATCCATCTTGGGCACACTGTCGTGCTTAATAAATTAAGGCAGTTCCAGGATATGGGGCACCAGGCAATCCTTATTATTGGCGATTACACTGCTCGCATAGGGGATCCTTCAGGGCGCTCAGCCTTAAGGCCAAGGCTTGAGCCGGAAAAGATTGATGAAAATGCAAAAACATATATGAAGCAGGCATTTAAAATACTGGACGGCAAAAAAACAGAGGTTGTTAAAACTCAAAATGGGTTAAAGCCCTTAAAACTTGAAGACATACTGAGTTTGACTTCAAGGTTTACTGTGGCAAGAATGCTTGAACGGGATGACTTTAAAAAAAGGTTTGCCGGAAATATTCCTATTGCAATAATGGAGTTTCTGTATCCAATAATGCAGGCATATGATTCAGTGGCAATAGAATCAGACATAGAGCTTGGGGGCACTGACCAGAGATTTAATCTTCTTGTCGGCAGGGAGCTGCAGAAAGAATTCGGCCAGAGACCACAGATTGCAATAACAATGCCGATACTTGCCGGAACTGATGGTGTTGATAAAATGAGTAAAAGCCTGGGAAATTATATTGGAGTTACTGAAAAACCGGAAGAAATATTCGGTAAAGTCATGTCAATACCAGATTCTATAATAATGGACTATTACAGGCTGCTGACAACGCTTTCACCCCAAGAGATAACTGAAATAGAAATTGGCATAAAAGAAAAAGGAGATAATCCGGTTTTTGCCAAGAGAAAGCTTGCAGGGCTGCTTGTCAAGAATTTATATGATGATAAGCAGGCAGAATTTGCCCGCAGTCATTTTGATTCTGTATTCAAGGAAAAAAAAGTTCCTGATGATGTAGAAGAATACAACATAAAAGACATTGCCTGCAATTCTGGCAAAGTTTCAATAATTGATCTTCTTGCAGGAAGCGGGCTTGCTGCTTCCAATTCTGATGCAAAAAGGCTTATTGAGCAGGGCTCGGTAAAAATAGGCAATGAAAAAATAGTGGATATTCATACTGTGTTTGAGGCTAAAAACCTGGACGGGCAGGTAATACAGAAAGGAAAAAGGTTTTTCAGGCGCATTATATTTTGATATAAATTTAACTGAATTAATTATTTCATGGCTTTAAATAAATTAAACAGTTTCCTGAAAGAAATAAAAAAAGACAATAATGGCACTCTACCCCGGGACCTGCATATAACCAGGAAAGCAGGGGCCCTTGTTGCAATTTCTGGCGGAAAAGTTATTAAAATACAAAAACCTGATATATTCCATTGCCCCCTGTTTACGTCCCTTTTTTCTTACAAGGATTTAAACCAGGAAACTATTGGGAAAAAATTTGAAAAGCAGATAAGTATGTGGGGGATGTTTACAGGCAAAAGGCATCTTTGTGATGATAAAATAATAGTCCCGTTTGGCGCCAGTGAAATGATGATGTATGCGCTTAAAAGGTCCAATATTGACTCAGCTGTTGTAGCCTGTGAAGGCGCCGGAACAGTAATTTCTTCAAATCCTTCCCTCATACAGGGTATAGGCGCATATATGAACGGGCTTTTTTACACTACGCCAATTCCCGGCGTAATTAAAAACATCAATAATAATGGCGGGACCGTACTTTCTGGTGATGCCCTTATGGATCCTTATAAGGGTGTGGTTAAAGCTATTGAGATGGGCCATAAAAAAATTGCTGTCACTGTAAGGGGGGACCAGGAGCAGGCTATAAAGAAAATACGCGCTCTTGAGGAAAAAATGAATTCAAATCCTGATAAAACCGGGGCTGAAAATGCAGGTAATTGTAAAGATGCAAAAACAGGTCAGAAAGGAAATATAAAGATAATAATACTGGCAGTTTGCAATACAGGAATAAAAACTTCTGCAGCCTGCACAATCAGGGATTTTGTAGACCTTGCCTGGGCTTGCGCATCAAAACAGATACGGGATATTGTAGGTTCTGTGTCCATCCTCCAGGTGGGAATGAAAATACCTGTTTTTATAACAACACTTGCAGGGCTTGATTTTATTTCGTCTTATTCATCAGACAGCATTTTAAAAGAAAAACTGGAAGACAAAAAAAAGAAACATTTTATAACATCGGGTAAATCCGGTGATGGCGCTATAAAAATTAATATGGGCAAATTTTCTGTTTTTTTATATGAAACAGAAAAACTGCCTTTGGGAACTGAAGATGAGCCCTTTCCGTTGATATAGCATAAAGAATAATTGCCGGGCAAACCTAACCCCGGCAGGGCCGAAAATTATTTTATAAAAAGGGCAGATTTTTAATATATTTCTTGTCAATGCTTAAGACAATATATATAATCTTTTCAAATGAATACAGGATTAAAACAAAAAAAGGCTGGGGCTAAAATGGATGAATTTTATTCCAGCATACAGAGAGACATATTAAAATATATTGACCCGGGAATAATCAATTGCTATCAATGCGGCAAATGCACCGCGGGTTGCCCTCTTTCAGATATTTTTGAGTATAAGCCGAACCAGATAATGATGCTTGTGCAGGCAGGTAGAATAGAATCCATAATCAATTCAAATTCTATTTTTTTATGCCTTTCATGCGAGATATGCAGCAGCAGATGCCCACAGGATGTGCACATTGCAAAAATAATGCAATACATCAGGAATGAAGCCTGGAAAGTAGATAAAATAAAAGTTGCAAGCATTAAAAGATTCTATAAATTATTCCTCAAGGAAGTAGGAATAACCGGCAGGAGTTATGAGCCAGGACTTATTGCAGGTTTAAATCTTATAAGCGGGAAGCTTTTAAATGATATGGATATTGCTGTAAAAATCCTTGGAAAAAGGAAAATAAATTTAATCCCTGAATTTGTAAAGGACAGGAAAGGCATTTCCAGAATAGTAAAGAAGTATTTATAAATAAAGAGAAATTTATAATGCAGGATACTATAAATAAAAACGGCTTAAATAAAATTGCCTACTATCCGGGATGTTCCCTTAATTCAACGGCAATTGATTTTAATATTTCCTTAAAAAAACTCCTGGATATTTTAGATATTGGCTATATTGAAATAGATGACTGGAACTGCTGCGGCACCACACCTGCGCAGAATGTAAGCAGTGAGCTGGTATATACGCTTTCGGCAAGAAATTTGATTTTGGCAAAAAAAATGGGCATACAGGAAATATTATGCCCCTGCGTATCCTGCTACAATAAGCTTTATAAGGCTGCCTATTACATAAACACTGCGAGCAAACTGAAAAATAAAAAAGAAGAACAGATGCGCGATACTATAATCGCCAATCTTAAAGATATGGGTTTTAATGTTGAAGAAGAGTTAAATTTTAAGGTCTATTCAGTAATTGAATTTCTATACCTTAAAAAGAAAATAATAGGTGAAAAATATAATGAGATAAATGCAGGCAGGGAAAATTTGCCTGCAAACAGGGTTTTACTCGAAAAACTTAAGCCTGTCTGTTATTATGGCTGCGCGCTTTTAAGGCCGGACAGCGCTTTAAGGTTTGATGATTTTGAAAAACCGACTTCAATGGAAGAGATATTGGAAGAGGCAGGCATTGTTTGCAAAAACTTCCAGTTTAAAACTGAATGCTGCGGCGCAATTCTTTCCCTTACACATAAAAATGCAGTTTTAAAGCTGAGCAATATGATACTTGATTCGGCCCTTGAAAGCGATGCTAATTGCCTGGTAGTTTTCTGCCCGCTTTGCCAGCAGAACCTTGATTTAAGACAGGACCAGATAAACAAGTTATACAAAAAAAACTACCATCTGCCTGTCTTTTATATAACCCAGTTACTGGGGATAGCTTTAGGCCTTACGCCCCGGAGTGTAATGCTTGACAGGCTATTTGTAAGCCCGGAATTTATAAAAAATGATTAACAGCATTTAACAAGGATTAAAAAATTGAGGATAGGTATATTCGTCTGTTTTTGCGGCTCAAACATTGGCGCAACAGTTGATGTGGATAAAGTTGCGCAAGAGGCTTTAAAATTTCCCGGGGTAGTTTTTACCCAGACAAATTTATATACATGCTCAGAACCCGGACAGGCCCAGATAACAAAGGCCATTAAAGAGCATAACCTTACAAGGGTACTGGTTGCTTCATGCTCGCCAAGAGTGCACCAGAACACTTTCATGAAAACCGTGGAAACAGTTGATCTTAACCCTTATTTATTTGATATGGCAAATATCAGGGAGCATGTTTCATGGATTCATGATGATAAAGAAAAAGCTACCCAAAAAGCTATAGAGCTTATCAGGATGGCAGCAGCAAAAGTATACAGGCATAATGAATTGTTCCCCAAATATTTTGACCTTAATAAGAATGTTATAATAATTGGGGGCGGCATAGCCGGAATCCAGGCGGCGCTTGATATAGCAGATGGCGGAAGGAAAGTAACACTTATTGAGCGCCAGTCCTCCATAGGAGGAAGAATGGCCCAGCTTGATAAAACTTTTCCCACTATTGACTGTTCTGCCTGCATACTGTCCCCGAAAATGGTTGATGCAGGAATGCATGAAAATATTAATCTTTTTACCCTTTCAGAAGTTATAAAAGTTGAAGGTTCAATTGGCAATTTTAAAGTTACCATAAGGAAAAAACCAAGATATATAATTGAAAAAAACTGCACATCCTGCGGAGAATGTGAAAAAGTGTGCCCGGTAGACTGTGTAAATGAATATGAAGCCGGGCTTGCCACAAGAAAAGCAATATCAAGGATGTTCACCCAGGCGGTCCCTTCAGCCTATAATATAAATTTCAAGGGAAAAGCTCCCTGCAGGAGCACATGCCCCGCAAATGTGCCCGCCCAGGGCTATATCGCCCTGATAAGTGAAGGAAAATATTTGGAAGCTTTAAAGCTTCACAGGGAAGAAAATCCATTCCCGTCTATTTGCGGAAGAGCCTGCATGCATCCGTGTGAGGAAAGCTGCACAAGAAACCTTGTAGATGACCCTGTGGCAATAATGAGCCTGAAAAGATTCATAGCTGATTTTGAGCTCAAACTTGGAGAAATACCACTTCCCGAAATGGATGAAAAAAAGGATAAAAAGGTTGCAATTGTGGGATCAGGGCCCGCCGGCCTTACTGCGGCATATTTTTTGGCAAAAAAAGGTTATGGGGTAAAAATATTTGAGTCACTTCCGGTTACAGGAGGGATGCTAAGGGTAGGCATACCCACTTACCGTCTTCCTCCGGAAATTCTTGATATTGAAATTGATGTTGTAAAAAGGATGGGAGTGGAAATAAAGACAAACCATCCAGTCAGCAGTTATGACGAAGTATATGATCTAAAGGAAAAAGAGGGTTTTGGGGCAGTATTTTTAGCAACCGGCGCCCACCAGGACAAAAAGCTGGATTGTGAAGGTGAATTTTTAAAAGGAGTAATCCCCGGTATTGCATTCCTTCGTGATGTGGCTCTTTCAAAAATAACAAAGCTGGACGGAAAAGTTGCAGTTGTCGGCGGGGGAAATGTTGCGATTGACTCGGCAAGGACAGCACTTCGCCTTGGGGCAAAAGAAGTAAGCATATTTTACCGAAGAAGCAACAAAGAAATGCCTGCACTTGATGAAGAAGTCGAAGAAACGATTGAAGAAGGAATAAGCATAAATTACCTTACTGCTCCTGTAAAAATTGAAGGTAAAAATGGCAAAGCGCAAAAGCTGGTCCTTATAAAAAATGAGCTGGGCAAACCTGACAGCAGCGGAAGAAGAAGACCTGTGCCAATTAAAGGAAGCGAATTTGAATATGATGTTGATTATATAATTGTTACCATAGGCCAGGACCCCGACATAGCATACCTGCAGGGTAAAAAAAGAACTTGTAACCTCACCCCATGGAATACTGTAAAGCTTCAAAGGGAGGCTGTGCTTGCTGTCAATGATGACGGCATTTTTGCAGGAGGGGATCTTGTGCTTGGCCCTGCTACTTTAACTGAAGCAATCGGCCATGGAAAACTTGCAGCAGATATAAT
>VGAZ01000004.1 GCA_016870615.1 Actinomycetota bacterium
CGAATCTATAGAAGACAGTAATTACAGCGAATTAAAAGAAGAGCTTGGAGATATACTGCTGCAGGTAGTTTTTCACAGCAGAATTGCTGAAGATAATAAAGAATTTGAAATAAATGATGTAATAAGTGCCATAATTAAAAAACTGATAAGAAGGCATCCGCACGTATTTGGCGATAAAAAGGTTCAAAACAGCCAAGATATACTGCAAAACTGGGAAAGCATCAAGAAATCAGAAAGAAAAGAGAAAAATAGCGCCAGTTTATCACTGTTTTCCAATATTCCAGCAATGTTGCCTTCACTGCACTATGCCTGCGAAATACAGGACAGGGCCGCAAGGCTTGGATTTGACTGGGACAGCATTGAAGGTGTTGTTGAAAAAATAAATGAAGAAATAAAAGAGCTGGCAGCTGCAATGGATTCAAATAATAAAAGTATGAAAACAATGCACGGAGTAAATAAAATTCCTGCAACAAATGATGCCGGCATAAGTGAAGAACTTGGTGATTTGCTTTTCAGTATTGTCAATCTGAGCAGGCATCTTGGACTGGACAGCGAGCAATGCTTAAGGCAAACATGCGCAAAATTTATAACCCGGTTTGACTGCATGGAAGAATATGCTGATAAAAGAGGCATTGATTTTAAAAGCCTGCCTCTTGATGAAAAAGACCTGCTCTGGGAGATAGCTAAAAATGATACACGGAAAAAAAAATTATAATTTCCAGGCGTAAACCCAGCGGGCCTGTATGAGTACCGGCAGCATCTTATATTAAAAGTATCCTGGAAAAATCCAAATAATGTTATAATTTATGAAATAATGTTTGCAGCTGTCCTTATTTTAAGATGTGCAGATATAAAATAAGTAGTTAATTTAAAATGGATAAAAATGTAAAAGAACTTGGCGGGTTGTCCCGCAAAGCAAAAATAAATATATTTATTGCAATTTTTATCGCATTTATTGTTATTGCAGTTTTTTCCTCTATCAGGCAGGTTTCAAACATAGTGGCCAATCGTGAGCGCATACTGGAACTGGAGCAAAAGCTTAATTATTACAGGCAGGAAAATATAAAGCTTCTTGCTGAAGAAAAATCACTTTATGATGAGCAGGCCATAGAAGCTGAAGCAAGAAAACAGTTTAATATGACAAAAGGCCAGGAAACAAATTATTTTGTGGAACTTACCGGCCAGGATGAAAATAGCGGTAATTCTTCCAATGGCTTTTCTGCTGAATATACCAATAAAGTTTATGTGGAGTCTGATTTGTGGCAGAATATCAAGATACTGTATGAGAATGAGATAAAAGATTGATTAAAGCTTCAAAATTAAATTACACTTCATAAAATAATATTATTTAGTAAATACTCAATTTATGAGATTTGCAGCTATAGACACGGGCACTAACTCAACAAGACTTCTAATTACTGAAATAACATCAGCCATAAAAGAAGAATTTGCCTCCGCCGATATCATAAGAGAGATGCATATTACCAGGCTGGGCAAAAACCTGGATAAAACTGGAATGATAGATAAGAATAATGCGGATAAAACAGTATCAGTTTTAAAAAAATATCTTGATTTGATAAGTTATTATAAAGTCAGAAGATACAGGGCAGTGGGAACCCGTGCCTTAAGGCATGCAGCCAACGCTGCGTGGTTCAAAGGCTATGTCATGGATTTACTTGGGCTTGAACTTGAAATAATAAGTCATGTGGAAGAAGCCATGCTCAGCTTTACTGGAGCTGCCGGGTCTGTGGAACCTGGATTTTTATTAAAAAAAAATAACATCCTGATACCTGGAAATGCTTCAGGCTCTTTGCCCTATTTTCACAACACTTATCCCGGGGATAAGGAAAAAATAGTCACCGGCAATGGAAAAGTTTGCAGCAAAAACACTGGCAGGGAAATTCTTGTACTGGATATTGGGGGAGGCAGTACCGAATTTATTTTGGGCAGCCTGTCACAAGGAATAACTTTTACTGAAAGTATAAATATGGGCTCTGTAAATATTTCTGAAAAATTTATAAGTGATTTTTTGCCCAGTCCTGGAGAGTTAAGTAAAATGGGGGAATTTATAAGAGGAGAAATTGAGGGCAGTATGCAGGTAATCAGGAAAAAACAATTTAAAAAAGTAATCGGGCTTGCCGGCACTGTCTCTGCCCTTGCATCAGTTGATATGAATCTGAAAAAGTATGATATGAAAAGGCTTAATGGGCATAAGCTTGATTTTAAAAATATAATGGCTATACAGGAAAGATTCTGCAGCCTTGCGCTTGAGGACAGGAAAAAAATAACAGGACTTGAGCCTGAAAGGGCAGATATTATAATTGGCGGAACTGCAATACTAATTGAAATTATGAAAGGCCTTAAATTACAGCAAATTACAGTAAGCGAGAATGATATTTTGGATGGAATTATTTACAGTATTTTTTAATTCTGTTAAAATTATCCAGTTATTTATGACTTGTTTTATTGTGAAATTGCAGAATACGGGATTTTAGACTGCATTTCCATAAAATCATCTTTTTAAGTCTTTGGCCCGAGTGGCGGAATTGGTAGACGCAACGGACTTAAAATCCGTTGAGGTTTATCCTCGTGCCGGTTCGATTCCGGCCTCGGGCACCAACAATTCCTCTGGCTTTCGAGCTAGAGTACGAGGTTAGCGAAAGCTAACCTCTGTTTTTTTATTCTTATGAGAAAAATTTCTAATAAGTCTTATTGAATGAAATCCTTATAATTATTGTGATATAATAATCATAAAACTTAAAAAGAATTTGACTAAATGATAAATAAAAGAGAAAAAGCATTAAAAGAAAATTTAGAAAGAATAATATTAGACCTTAAGGAAAAATATAATCCTAATAAAGTTATTCTTTTTGGTTCCTATGCTTCGGGTAAGATAAAAAATTTCAGTGATCTCGATTTATTGATAATAAAGGATACTAAAAGCAAATTTTTCGATAGATTAAGAGAAGTCACAAAAATATGTAATTATGATATAGGAGTAGATTTTTTAATTTATACACCTGAAGAGTATGAAGATCAATTAAACAATAATTTATTTTTTAAAGAGGAAGTCGTATCTAAAGGAAAAGTTATTTATGCAAAATGATATTTTTAATAAATGGATTTATTTTGCTGAACAGGATTTAAATTTTGCAAGATCTGGTTTAAAGGAAAGTTTCTATTCTCATGTTTGTTTTCTTTCCCAGCAGGCTGTTGAGAAGATGTGTAAGGCGTTTTTGGTTTTTAATAAACTTAACTACCCTAAGACACATAAAATAATTGATATCATAAATAGTAATGTAAAACTGGTGGAACTATTAAAAGAACATGTTGATGAAATAAAACTTCTTGATGCATTTTATATTCCTACGAGATATCCGGATGGAGTTCCGGGAAGTCTGCCGGAAGGATTACCTGAAAAAAAAGATGCTGAAAGTAGTTTGTCAACTGCTGAAAAAATAATTAATATGATTAAAAAAGAAATTGCTTAAGGTAGGGTCTTTAAACTTCAGATAGATTTTTTAAATATCAAATTCTCTTATAATCATTAATTCTTCCAAAATTTTGTTCGACTTTAAAAAGCTCAGGGGCACCAACAAACCCTTGACACCTGTCACGTTATAGGTTACACTTACCATAATGATAAAATCATTTAGACATAAGGGTCTCGAAGATTTTTTCCTTAATAATGTACTAAAAGGGATAATACCTGATCATGCAGCAAAAATTGCCAGGATATTAGATCGTTTGGATGCATCATTGTCTGTAAAAGATATGGATCTTCCAGGATTTAAACTTCACAAACTTTCTGGAAAAGATAAAAATATCTGGTCAGTGTGGGTAAATGGAAATTGGAGGATAACTTTCTACTTTGAACAAGGAGATGCTTATGTTGTTGATTATCTTGACTATCACTAGGAGGTATAAGTGTTAATAAAAAGAAAACCTGTTCATCCGGGGAATCTTTTTAAAGAGGAAGTCCTGGTTCCATTAGGGTTTACTGTGACTCAGGCAGCAATAGCCCTTGGGATATCCAGAAAAGCTTTATCTGAGTTTTTAAATGGCCGTTCTTCTTTAAGCCCTGAGATGGCTGTAAGAATAGGAAAAGCGACAAGGACTTCACCGCAGAGTTGGCTGAATATGCAAACTAAGCTGGATTTATGGGAGGCTGAGAAAAAGAACCCGAAGGTTATTCCTTTTCCGGTAAAAGAAGATTTCAATGAACAGTAAAGTGCAATGATTTAATTTTAAAGTCTGCTGCAAAAAAATCTTTAATCAACTAAATTTTAAACGAGAATATTTTTTAATTTTAATATTTCTTCCAAAATTTTGTTAGATTCTTCAATTCTCTGGGGCACCAATATCTTGTTAAATATATATATTTACTATAAATAATTAATTTTTTAAAAGGCTTCTCAGCAGACGTTCTGGTTCCTGATGTATTTTTTATAGTTAATCATATTTAATATTATCAGCAAAAGTACAACAGACATAAATACCGGGGATACTGATATTGAATATTTGATGTTCATGTTTATCATAAGGCCGGCAAATTCAGGGGGGCATTAGCCTGTCGAGCCTGAAAAAAGTGGGTGACCAGGTATAAATGACTGTTTCAGAAATTCCGTAGAAAAATAGTGTAAGTACAGAAATTAAAAAGATCCTGTTTTGGTATTTATAGGCAAATACTTCTTTAAAATTGAATTTGTCTTCTACTTCTGAAGCCTCATTTTTGTTTTTTCTCTTTAAAACCAGGTATGATGCCAGGGTAAAGGCAATAAGGAAAATAATTACAGCATAAAGATATCTCCAGCTCAGATTTAATGCTGATACTGCAATACTTAAAAGTGGCGCTATTATTGCCCCGACAGGGAAAAAAATAAGCGCTACGTTAATCAGCCTGTTCTTATTTTCAATTTTTGAATCAAGCAGAAAAGCATTTGCTTGTATCCAAATAACACCAAGTATATAACCGCATGCAAAATAGACAATATAGAATAAATAAAGCTTTGTTATAAAAAACAGAGAGACAGCCAGGGGCAGCAGGATAATATACAGCATAAATATAACAGTAAATTTCCTGAATTTAATGTTATATAAAGAAGAGGTTAGCTGTCCCGCTATATTTCCTATTATAAGAAAAGAAAGAACAAGGTTAAGACTTGCCGGTGCAATGCCCAGTTCATTGCTTATATCAAGAAGCACTGGGCTTATTGATACCAGAAAAATCGGGTATAAAAAAATTGACAGGAAATTTGGAGTTTCCAGGAAATAATTTAAAAATATTTTATTTTTTTTCAATTTATATCAGTTAATATGTTAAGTCTTTTACAAAAATTTACAGGCAGGACATGAATTTAACTGAAAACATATATTAAAGTCAAGGTAATTGTTTTTGGAGATAAATAGTATTATATTGTGCAAGGATATTGCAAATATATTTCATGTAAAAATTATAAATCCTAGAGTATTGATTATTTTATTAAAATATGTATAATTAAATATATATATAAAATTATTATATAAATATAGATATTATTATATATAAATATACAATAATATCTATATAATTACTAGATTATTAGTTTATTTATTATGGTTTTTGTTGATAAATTATATAAACCCAGAAAATGTTAGCAGTATTTAATTAATAATGTTTATTGAATTAAAAAAAATTAAAAGAAAATTTAAAAAACAAAGCGGACAGGTCGCCATAATAGTTGGTGTAATGCTGGCAGCACTTGTTGGAATGCTTGCATACGTTGTGGATACGGGAAATATATATGAATCGCGCAGGTCTTTCCAGACCGTAGCTGATGCTGCAGCTCTTGCAGGCGCCCAGGAGCTTCCAAACGCAGCTGCTGCAGAGCAGGCAGCAGTCGAATATGCCCAGCTGCATGAAGTTCCGCCTGAGGGCATTACAGTTTCAGTCGAAAGCACTTTTGTTGCAAATGATACTATTAAAGTTACTGCGCAGGATTTGAATAAAGAGCTGTTTTTTGGCGGGATCTTCGGTAATAATACCACACCTGTGGGAGCTGATGCTGCGGCAATAATAGGATCCCCGTCTTTTGTCAACAATATTGTGCCATTCGGCATCCTTGCAGATGACTGGGTGCCTGGTGAGGAATATGAGCTTAAATGGGGACCCCCCGGAAATACCGGAAATTTCGGCGCGCTTGCTCTTGGAGGGCCAGGAGCAAACAATTACAGGAAAAATATAAGGGAAGGGTATCCTGGTAATTTACAGATTGGCGATGTCGTTGAAACTGAGCCAGGCAATATGAGGGGACCGACTCTTCAGGGAACAAATGACAGGATATACAATTACGCGGATTATACTTTTAATTCTTTTGAAGAGCTTACCGACCTGGTAAACGGCAAATATGTGCTCAAAAACAGCTCTGACAGCCAGTTTGTCATGTGCCCCTTAATTGACTGGGTGCCAAATGGCAGGGATGAAGTTACAATACTCGCTTTTGTGCCATTTATTATAACTGGTGTTACCGGCCATAAAGTTTTTGGAACTTTTATAGACAGGGCATTAATTATTACTGATGGCAGTATTGCTCCCCTTAATGAGCACGGCCTTGTTATCATAAGGCTTCAGCATTAATGCCTCTAAAAGCATAAAACTTTCTGTTATATATTTAAAACCCATGATTTTAACCTGATGGTAAATACATTTCACACCTGCCTTATGAAGCTGCAGTAAAATAATCGGGCAAATGGAATTATTTTTTGTATTACATCTTAGATTAATCCTGCATATTTATAAAGTTGTTGATAATTTAAAAATAAAATGTTGAAATATTAAAATATTTTTAGAAAAATCCTGGATATTTTTTTAGAAGAAATTTAAGGTTTTATACAATTTAAAAATAATTATAAATTATGAATCTATCATGCATGTATGGAAATTCCAGGATAGAATTTGAGGTAAAATACCGCAACCGGGCCACACTGGCTATACAGATAGCCGCGCCGGGGGTTGTCACAGTTCTTTCGCCTCCAGGTTTGTCTCCCGGTGAAATAAAAAGCAGGGTCGAAAAAAAGGCGGGGTGGATAGCTAAAAAAATCATCCATTTCAATAGAATTGGAAATCTTAAGGAAGACCGCCGGATTGCAGAAGGAGGAAAACTTCTTTATCTTGGCAAGTTGTACCCGGTTCAGATAAATTTTAATAAAGATTTTAAGTGGCTTACAGCCAAGTTTTCAGGAGATGTTTTTATTTTTAATACCCCGGTTCAGGATCATATAATCCTGAAAAAACTGGCAGAAAAGCTGTACCGCAGGGATGCAGAAAAAATTATATTCCAGCGTTTTGAAAAATACAGGCATAAATTTAATATAAGTCCATTGAAAATCAAAGTTAAAGAGCAGAAAAGAAGATGGGGGACATGCACCTCACAAAGAAATATATATTTTAACTGGCGCATAATAATGGCGCCTCTGGAGGCCATAGATTATGTAATTGTTCATGAACTGTGCCATCTTGTTTACCAGGACCATTCAAGGCAGTTCTGGAACTGTGTAGAGACTATTATGCCTGGTTATAAAAAACATAAAAAGTGGCTTAAAAATAATGGGCCCCTGCTTGAACTTTAGTAAATTTAAAAATTGTCTTTTGAAAATTAAAAAAATATCAATTCTTATGATTGGAGGAAGGGCAAATGATAATTGTAACTGTTTCAGTAAGTGTTAAGCCGGAAATGGTGCAAGACTTCATAGGGGCTACTAAGGAAAATGCAAAAAGCAGCACAAATGAACCGGGCATAATAAGATTTGATTTTATCCGCCAGGCAGACAGCTCTTATGATTTCTTACTGGTTGAAGCCTATAAAAATGAAGATGCAATTTCCAGGCATAAACAGACAGCACATTATAACAAATGGAAAAATACAGTTGAAAATATGATGTCTGTTCCAAGAAAAAGCATTAAATATACAAATGTATTTCCCGATGATGCTAACTGGTAATCAAACACCGGGAAAATATTTTAAGTAAACTCGATGATTTTAGCCGAATCTTTTCCTTAATTCTTTCAGCTTTGAGTTGAGGTCATCTTTTGGTCTTCTGTCATAACCACCGCCGGAATTTCTGTTGTCCCTCGGACTAAAGCTTCTGCTTTTCATTTCTTTTGCTTCATTTACGACAATAACCCTGTTCTTGAATGTGCTCTGGTTTAATTTTTCCATAGCGTTTTTTGCAGATTCCTCTGCCTCCATCTCGACAAAACCAAACCCCCTGGGCCTTCCGTCTGCACCATTTATGACTTTGGCGCTCACAACAGCTCCAAATTCTTCAAAAAGTGCCTGCAGCTCTGCTTCGGAAGTCGAGTATTCAAGATTTCCAACATACATTTTTTTATTCACTGATTTTTTCCTTTCTTTTTATAATAATCAGTTATAAGTAAACAGGGGCAAAATAATATACATTAACTTCAAAAGGGATTAAACCTTATTAGAGGAACTTTTAAGATGCTTTTAGAGCCTTTATATTATTTAAAATCCTTACTGTCCTTATTAGAATAGATGTATTTTAACTTAATTAAAAATAAAGTTCAAATTTTTCCAGGAAACATTTTTACAGAAAAAATAAATTACTCTATAAAATGAAGTTTTTTCAATTGCCTGTTTTCACCAATAAGTGTAACAACATCATCGGGCTGGAATCTGTAATTGATGTCAGGCGGAATTTTTATTTCATTTTTATTGTTTTTGACTGCAATTATTGTAATTCCGTATTTATGCCTTAAATTTAGCTCTATCAGGTTCTGCCCCACCATAAGTTTTGGCGTCATTATTTCAATAATGCTGATTTCCGGCCCTATTTCTAAAAAATCAAGCACATTTGTACTTATAAGGTTTTTTGCGACTCTTTCACCCATGTCTTTTTCAGGATAAACAATAACATCGGCACCCACTTTTGAAAGAACCCGGCCCTGGGTTAGTGTGCCGGCCTTTGCTATAATTTTTTTTGAACCTTTTTCCTTTAATATAAGAGTTACAAGAATTGAATTCTGTATATATTTTTCACCTATTGCAACTATTGTTGCATCAAAATCCCTTATGCTCAGGGATTCCAGTATTTCAGCATCTGTTGCATTGCATTTTAACGCATCATTTATTTCAGCCGCAACCCGCTGAATCCTGTCTTCAGATTGGTCAATTCCTATTACACTGTGTCCTGCCTTGGACAGTGTCCTTGCAATGCTTGCTCCGAACCTGCCAAGACCGATTATTAAAAATTGTTTTTTCATTCTTTCCTGCCTGTTTTTTTCTTAGCCTATAGTAATTGTTTCTTCAGTATGAAAAGCTCTGTCAGAACTGCTTCTCAAAGCAATTGCAAGGGCTAAAGTGCTGATGCCAATTCTACCAATATACATGCAAAGTATCAATACAGCCTTGCTTGCTGTAGTCAGGCCAGGAGTAATGCCTGTACTTAATCCTACTGTTCCAAAGGCGGATGCAACTTCAAAAAGTGCTTCAGTAAGAGTGCACTTCTCAAAGACAAGAAGTAAAACTGATGCAAAGAATATAATGACGATGGCTGTAAAAACAATTGTCAGCGCTCTTGAAAAAAGTCCCTGCGGGAGCCTTTTTTTAAACATAACCACCTGGGCTCTTCCCAGCAGCGAACCGAGCGCACCCATTGTCACAACAGCAAAAGTGGTTGTCCTGATACCTCCGCCTGAGCCTCCCGGTGATGCCCCGATAAACATTAAAAGTATCATGAAAAACAGGGTTGGCTGGGCAAGCTTTCCGGAAGGCACAGTATTAAATCCCGCTGTTCTTGCTGTTACTGACTGGAAAAAGCTTGCAAGTATTTTGGTCCCAAATGGTTTATTGCTTAGAGTCTCAGCGTTATTAAACTCAAAAATAAAGAAAAGCAAAGCGCCGGCAAAAATAAGAAATGCAGTTACTGTAAAAACAATTTTGGCATGAAGAGAGAGTTTCCTGGTGCGCCTTAAATTAATAATCTCGGCTATAACAGGAAATCCAAGACCGCCAAGTATAATTAAAACCATGATGCTGATATTAATTATTATATCTGAGCTAAAAGCTTCAAGGCTGTTTGAATAAAGTGAAAAGCCGGCATTGTTAAATGCGCTTACACTGTGGAAGACACCGGAAGCCGCGGCAGATCTTAAAGGCTGTCCATACCTGAAATAAAAAACAAAAAACAATATTATAAAACCTGTAATTTCAATGACTGCAGTTACTGCTACAATTGTGGCAAAAAACCTTGTGGCAACAAAAGGCTGTCTTGGGCCAAAACTGGATTCAATATAAAATTTATCTTTTACCTGTATTTTTTTTCCAAGAATAAGGCCAAAAATTGAACCTACAGTCATTATTCCGAGTCCGCCAAGCTGCAATAGTATCAGTATGACGGTTTTGCCAAGATCTGTAAAAAAAGTGGAAGTATCCTGCACCGCAAGCCCTGTCACGCATATACCTGAAGTAGCAGTAAACAGGGCATCAATAAAACTGATTTTAGAGCCAACTGTCATCTGCGGCAGTAACAGCAGCAGGGTGCCGGCCAGTATAGCGATTGCAAAAGCGGCCATTACCTGAATGCCGATCTGCTTTTGGGTTTTTGAAGAAATAACCGGTATTTCTTTCATAACAGTTTATAAATTAAGTAATAATGCCCCAACATATTAAAACATTCATTTTACTACTTTAAAAACATTTTAAAATACTTTTTTTATAATAAACTGTTTTTAGCGTCTATCAATGATTTTTTGCCAAAAAAAATCTTTATTGAGCAATATTATACAGGAATTTGTGCAGGTTTTAATGATATTTATATTTTTTGCAGATAACGTATATAATTATAAGCCAGTATATATAACTTAAATAGAATTAAGAAGCCTGTTGAGATGAGACCGAACAGCTATAAAATAATTGGCCACCCTTCAGACACGGGTATAAAAGTTTATGCAAAAACGCTTGAATCTCTTTTTGAAATATGCGCAATCGCCATGTTTGCTATAATTTGTGATATTTCTGCAGTGAAACAGGATAAAGTAAAAAAAATTATAATTCGCGAAAAAAAAATGCTTTTTCCTGATATTTTGCTGGTAAGCTGGCTGGAAAGGCTGCTATATATTCATGAAACTGAGAAAATGCTTTTTTCAGGTTTTAAGATCAAGAAACTCCAAACAGCGCTGCCATGCAGAGATTTACCTTTATATAATGAAAATACGCCATGCAATAAAATTTATCCCGGAAACACAGGATGTATTGATTCAAAAACAGCCGGTTCAATTATTATTGCTGAAGTATTCGGGCAGCAAGTGGATTTCAGGCTGCATGAACTTTATATTGCAATAAAAGCAACAACTTATCATAAACTGAAAGTGCAGCGTGAAATAAAAACTGGATACTGGAAAGCAGGAGTAATATTTGATGTTTAAAATAGTGTAAGCAAAAAGCCTTAATTGTAGCTGTTATTATTAAAAAAAAGAAAAATATTTTTAAAAATTTTAAAAACTTCCGTATTAAAAGGTTAAAAATGGCTGAAATGAAATATTCAAATATCCGTAAAATAAATGATTTTAAGTGGGAAATAATATGTGATAAAAGCGCAGGCATGAAGGTTCCCGGAATTATATTTGCAGATGAGGAAATACTTGAGAATGCAGTGAAAGAAAAAACTATTGTCCAGGTAATAAATGTTGCAAATCTTCCCGGGATACTTAATGCATCATATGCAATGCCTGATATACATTTCGGGTACGGGTTTTGCATAGGCGGAGTTGCCGCAACTGATGCCGAAGACGGAGTTATATCTCCCGGTGGAGTCGGTTTTGACATAGCCTGCGGAGTACGGCTCCTGCGCACAAATATTGAAGCATCCGAGATTAAGCCTGTTCTGCAGGAACTGACATCATCTCTTTACACAGCAGTGCCCAAGGGTGTGGGAAAGAGCGGGCGGATAAAACTGTCTTCCAAAGAAATAAAAAAGATTTTTAAAGAGGGAGTTAATTGGGGCGTAAAAAATGGTTACGGCTGGGAGGAAGATAAATATTTTACTGAAGAAGAAGGATGCATGCATGGAGGCAATCCTGATTATGTCAGCAGGCTTGCAATTAACAGGGGCAGCGACCAGGTGGGAAGCCTTGGCTCAGGTAATCATTTTATTGAAATACAGAAGGTCAGCCAAATATATAATGAAAAAGCTGCCTGCGCAATGGGAATTCATAAAGGCCAGGTTCTTGTAATGATACACTCCGGGTCAAGGGGGCTCGGGCACCAGGTTTGCAGCGATTATCTTAAAATAATGCAGGGCTCTTTATATATGAACAAAATAAAACTCCCTGACAGGCAGCTTGCCTGCGCACCGCTTAAATCTGATGAGGGCAGGAGGTACTTTTCTGCAATGGTATGCGCAGTAAATTTTGCAATGGTAAACAGGCACTGCCTTGCACACTGGGTAAGAAATGTTTTTGAATCTTTTTTTTCTAAATCTGCAGAAAAACTTGGTATGAGCACACTATATGACGTTTCACATAATATAGCCAAAATAGAGAATCATTTAATAAGCAATAATACCAGGAAAGATGTTTGCGTTCACAGGAAGGGAGCAACAAGGGCATTTGGCCCGGGTGCGCCGCAAGTCCCGCAAATATACAAAGAAATCGGACAGCCGGTAATAGTTCCCGGCGATATGGGAAGGTACTCATTTATTATGACAGGGACACAAACTGCAATGCATGAAAGTTTTGGTTCAACTTGCCATGGTGCAGGACGTCTGATGAGCCGTTCAAAAGCAAAAAAGGTAATCGATCCTGTAAAATTAAAAAACATGCTTTTTGACAGTAAAGGCATAATTATCTTTGCACAGAGCCTGGCAGGCCTTGCAGAAGAAGCTCCTGATGCCTATAAGGATGTTGAAAAAGTTGTGGAGATAGCTCAAAGCGCAAAAATATCGGATAAGGTTGCAAAGCTTGAGCCCCTTAGTGTGATTAAAGGTTAAAAAAATTACTTTTAAATACTACCCCTTAGAACTAGTATTTATTCATGCAGGAAATAATAATAAATATAATAATTATTATCTTTTAAATTCTTATTTATTTCTAATATTTCTAAATTTTAAAAATAAAAAGTGAAATTTTTAAAAATATATGGTATAATCATAAAAATTTTAAATATTATGATTATTTATAAAAAAATATTAAAATTTAAATAATTTTAGCAAATAATTAAAAAATTACAGTAATATCATTAAAATATTTAATAATATTATAAATTATTAATATATTTTATGATTTACTTTTTATTATAAGCTGGTTTATGTGATTATAAATCTTTTTAAATGAGGTGATTTTTATGAAAGGATTAAATCTGCTTACAGATTTTTCAAAAAAAACGGGCACAAAATTGGAGCCGAAAAATATAAAAATAGATGATACCACGCTTCGTGACGGTGAGCAGACTGCTGGAGTTGTTTTTGCAAATGATGAAAAAATACATATTGCAAAAATGCTTGATAAGGTAGGCGTGCACCAGATAGAAGCAGGCATACCGACAATGGGCGGGGATGAGAAAGATGCTATTAAGGCTATAACGGCCCTGAATTTAAACTGCAGCATTCTTGGCTGGAACAGGGCCGTGGTTTCTGATATTGATGATTCAATTGAGTGCGGGGTAGATGCTGTAGCAATATCAATATCTTCATCAGATATACATATTGAGCATAAATTAAGGAAAAGCCGTGAATGGGTTCTTGACAGTGTAAGGACTTCAGTTGATTATGCCAAAAAATATAATCTTTATGTTTCTGTAAATGCTGAAGATGCATCAAGGTCCGACATGGAGTTTTTACTGCAATTTGCAAGGACCGCAAAGGAAGTAGGCGCCGACAGGATGCGTTACTGCGATACACTTGGCATACTTGACCCTTTTGAGACTTTTATGCGCGTAAGGACAATTGTTGAAATAATCGGCATAGATATTGAAATGCACACTCATAACGATTTTGGAATGGCTATAGCAAATGCCATTGCAGGAATAAAAGCAGGAGCAACATATGTAAATACCACAATAAACGGGCTCGGTGAGCGCGCCGGCAATGCATCATTTGAAGAATTTGTTATGGCTCTTAAATACCTGGAAAATGTTGATCTTGGGATGGATACTCATCTGTTTAAAGAACTCTCAGAATATGTAGCAGCTGCAAGCGGGAGATTTATTCCGGCATGGAAACCTGTTGTGGGGTCAAACCTTTTTGTCTATGAAAGTGAAATAAGGGCTTCAACAGTATTTAAAAACCCCGCAACCTTTGAACTTTTTGGCCCCCAGGATGTCGGGCTTGAAAGAAAGCTGATAATTGGCAAAAGCAGCGGAGTAAATACGCTGACGTTAAAATTAAAAGATCTTGGTTATATAATAAATGAGAAAGATGCTTTTGAATTATCAGAAATAATAAGGGACAAGTCACTTGCATTAAAAAGGGCGCTTTTTGACAGTGAAATTGTAGATACATACAAATCTTACAAAGGCGATACAAAGAGCAAAGGAGGAAAATAAATGACTGCGGAATTAAAAGATAAAAAATTTATTAATATTATCGACACCACAATGAGAAATGGCGAACAGGCTGCAGGAGTTGTGTTTTCCAAGCATGAAAAGCTCAGGATTACAAAATTACTGGATGAAATCGGTGTGCCGGAAATAGAAATCGGCACCCCATCAATAGGTGAGATTGAAAAGGATATCATCAGGGAGATAGTTGCAACAAAACCGAAGGCAAAACTCTTTACCTATTGTGAAGCTTTTCCCGAAAATATTGCTCATGCTGTTGATTGCGGTATAAAAAATATAATAATAAATATTTCCACATCAGATCTTCACATAAAAGTGAAATATGGTAAAAACAGGACATGGGCATTAAACCAGCTCAGGGAAACAATCAGTGAAGCAAAACACAGTGACCTGGATTTTATAATAAGCGCTGAGGATGCAACAAGGACAGACCTGGAATTTTTACTGAAAGTGCTCTATCTTGCGCAGAAGAGGGGAGCTTACAGGTTCAGGATTTGTGACACTGTCTCAAGGCTTGACCCCTTCAGGACATTTATGCTAATCAGTACGATTTTAAATACGGTTGATTTTCCTGTAGAGGTGTATAATCATAATGATTTTGGAATGGCCAGCGCAAATGCCCTGGCTTCTTTGAGAGCAGGCGCTGTAAGCCTTGTTACAAGCATAAACGGAATAGGTGAAGGAACCGGCAATGCGGCATTTGAAGAAATAGTGATGGCTTTAAAGTATATTGAAGAAGTTGATCTTGGAATAGATACGTCCAAGTTCAGGGAAATTTCAGAATATGTTGCAAAAGCCTCAGCCAGGGCAATACCTGTTTGGAAAGCAATTGTAGGAACAAACGTATTTGCCCATGAATCAGGCATCCATGCTGATGGCGTACTTAAAAATCCCAGGAATTATGAAGTGTTTGAACCGGGGGAAGTCGGGCTAACCCGGCAGCTGGTTGTAGGCAAGCATTCTGGCTCACATACAATACTTCACAAGTTCAAGGAATTTGGCATAGACCTTACATCAAATGAAGCAAATGAGCTGCTTGCAATGTCAAGGGCAATGTCTGTAGATCTTAAAAGGCCTTTATTTGATAAGGAGCTCATGTATGTTTATAAAGACTTTCTTGAAAAAAAGAAAAGCGCGAAGCATGTTGCCGCGCCAGATGACTAAGGCCTAAATAATTTATAAATAATCTAAATAATATATATAATATAGGCATAAAAAATAAATAACAGGAGGACTCTTGGGAAAAACTATTGCTGAGAAAATTTTAAGCCAGCATTCCGGCAGGGACCTTGTAGCCGGGGATATTGCAGTTGTTGATGTTGATGTGGTTTTTGCGCAGGATGGAACCGGGCCGCTTGCAGTGAGCCAGCTAAGGAAAATGAATTTCAGTAGTGTTGCAAATCCTTCAAAATCAATATTTTTTATTGACCATGCAGCCCCAAGCCCCAGGAAAGAGCTGTCTGACTCTCATAAGGTATTGCGGAGTTTTGCCAGTGAAAGCGGGGCAATACTCAGTGATATAAACGGGGGAGTTTGCCATCAGGTAGTTGCTGAGCATTATGCATGTCCCGGCAATATTGTAATTGGCGCAGATTCCCACACCTGCACCGCTGGCGCGCTTGGAGCATTTGCAACAGGCATGGGGTCAACTGACATTGCAGTAGGTTTTGCCCTTTCAAAGACATGGCTTATGGTCCCACATACAATTAAAGTCAATTTTGAAGGTATTATTAATAAAGGTGTTTATGCAAAAGACCTTATAATATACCTTATTAAAAAAATCACTGCTGATGGAGCCACCTACCGGGCAATTGAATTTTCCGGCAGTTTAAGCAATGGGCTTGAAATGGAAGAAAGGCTTACAATTTCCAACATGGCTGTTGAAGCAGGCGCCAAAGCAGGTATTTTTGCCACAGATGCCAAAACTGCAGATTACCTCAAAAAGCAGCAAAGAGGTGATTGTTTCAGGGAAATATTTGCAGATAATGATGCGGTTTATGAACAGGTAATAAATATAGACTGCAGAACAATAGAGCCTATGATTTCAAAACCCCATACGGTAGATAATGCAGTCTCTGTTGGTAAAATAGGTGAAGTTAAGATTGACCAGGTGCTTATTGGTACATGTACAAACGGAAGGCTCTCTGATTTACGGATTGCTGCAGGCATACTTAAGAATAAAAAAATTGCAAAAAATTTAAGGCTCATTATTGTTCCTGCATCAGCAGATGTCTATCTTGATGCAATTAAAGAGGGTCTAATAGAAATCTTTATTAAAAGCGGTGCAACAATTACAAACCCTGGATGCGGTCCATGTGTTGGTGTTCACCAGGGTGCGCTTGCAGAAGGCGAGGTGTGCCTATCAACCCAGAACAGGAATTTTAAAGGCAGGATGGGCAATCCTGGAGGGTTTATATATTTGTCTTCTCCTGCAACTGCGGCATGGAGCGCAGTCAAGGGCTATATTTCTGATCCAAGGGAGGCGCTAAAATAAATGAATGATAATTTAATTGACAAGAGCTTTGTGAAAAACCCTGGCAACAGCGATGGTATATTAAATGGCCGGGCTTTTAAGTTCGGTGATAATATTTCAACTGATCTTATAGCGCCGGGCAGGTATTTTCATTTAAGGTCAAATCTACCCGAGCTTGCAAAACATGTTCTTGAGGATGCAGACCCCCAGTTTGCAGAAAAAGTAAAAATGGGCGACATAGTTGTTGCAGGCAAGAACTTCGGCCTTGGCTCAAGCCGGGAGCATGCCCCCACTATTATGAAACTTGCCGGAGTGGGTGCGGTTCTTGCAGATTCATTTGCCCGCATATTTTTCCGTAACAGCATAAATATCGGCCTGCCTGTGCTTGTATGCGACACCTCTTCAATAGATCAGGGAGACAGCCTTAAGATAGATTTAAAAAGTGGCATAATTAAAAATATAAGTAAAAATACTGAAATAAAATTTAACCCTCTTCCTGATGTAATGATAAAGATACTTTCAGACGGGGGGCTTGTTGAACATATAACAAAAAATAAAGGTTTTAATTTATGAAAGGCTGGCAATAATGGGAAGCGGAAAAACCAGGGTCACTCTTATTCCAGGGGATGGAACAGGTTATGAGATAAGTGAAGCAACAAAAAGGGTTGTGGAAGCTACAGGCGCAAATATCCAATGGGATATCGTTCATGCCGGAGCGGATGTTTATGAAAAAAACGGGACTGTGCTTCCGGATGCTGTCCTGGAATCATTAAAAGATAATAAAGTCGGGTTAAAGGGGCCAATAACCACGCCTGTGGGTACTGGATTTCGGAGCGTAAATGTGGCTCTCAGGAAAATATTTGATCTTTATGCATGTGTAAGGCCATGTAAAAGTTATGAAGGGGTAAGAAGCAGGTATGAGGATATAGATTTAGTTATTATAAGGGAAAATACAGAAGACCTTTATGCCGGCATTGAGTTTGAGCAGGGCAAAAAAGAAACAGAAGAGCTTATAGGTTTTATTGAAAAAATAAGCGGTTCCCAAATCAGAAAAGACAGCGGCATATCAATAAAGCCCCTTTCAGTGACAGGCTCTGAAAGAATAATAAGATTTGCATTTGAATATGCGAAAAAAAATAACAGGAAAAAAGTAACAGGTGTACATAAGGCAAATATTATGAAATACACAGACGGCCTTTACCTGGAAGTCTTTAAAAAAGTTGCTGAGCAGTATCCGGAAATAGAGTCTGAAGACAGGATTGTTGATAATATGTGCATGCAGCTTGTCCAGAAACCCCATCTTTATGACGTTCTTGTGCTTCCCAATCTTTATGGCGATATAATTTCTGATCTTGCTGCAGGCCTGGTCGGAGGACTTGGTGTTGCGCCTGGCGGCAATATTGGAAAAGACATAGCGCTTTTTGAGCCGACTCACGGAAGCGCCCCCAGGTATAAGGGTATGAACAAAGTCAATCCTGTTGCCCAGATGCTTTCTGCTGTAATGATGCTTTCTTATATAGGACAGCAAAACTGTGCGGACTTAATGGAAAATGCAATAGCTGCAGTTATCAGGGAAGGTGTCAATGTAACATATGATTTAAAACCTGCTCCCGATGATCCATCCGCAGTAGGAACGAGCCATATGGCTGATGCGATAATAGAAAAAATAATGGCCGCAAAAAAGTAGTAATAAAATTCGGCTAAATCATGGCCCTGTTTTTATAAAAAATAGTCCTGATAAGGTAAATAATCCCTCCTGCAAGAGTGTTTAAAATTATTATTGCCAGTATTACAAGGGTAAAAATCACAGCCTCGTAATCAGCAATCCCGAACTGTTTTAATATGACAACAGTAATATTTTCCCTGACGCCTATTCCACCCACTGAAACAGGAATATTTGCGGACAGTATTATCACCGGGTTTAAAAAAAAGAATGAAGTAAAATTAAGGTTTACCCGGGCATATAAATTTGCAAACCAGTAGCTTGTTATAAAAATCAGATGCGCTGCAATTGCTGCTGCAATACTTGCAAAAATAAATTTAAGCTTATTCTTGAATTCAAAAAAACTGTTCCTGAATTCATTAAACTTTTTTTCCAGGTTTTTAAGTCTCCTAAATTTAGCAAAAAGCCTGTAAAGTTTGAATATATCCGGGCGGATTATAATCAGGAAAATAATAAACATTAAAACAGGCAGTAAAAGAAAACCAATTATTATTTTTATACTTATATATTTATAGATGAGGAAAAAAGATATAAATATAGAAAGTGTTCCCACAACTGAAGCTATAAATCTTTCCATTATAATAACTGAAAGGTTTTTATGAAGGTCAACACCTTTGCTTTTATGCAAATCATAGGGCCTGTATATATCCCCGCCTATATTTGAAGGCAGTATGTTGCTGTAAAAATAACCTACATAATATGACTGCAGTAAAAATCCTTTAAAAATAAATATCCCCCGGGCTCTTAAAAGTATATCCCACCTGAGCATGGTTATAAAAATGCCAAGCGCAAATAAAAGGACAGCAGCTATAAAATAGTAATGATTAAAACCTTTTAAAGCCGGGATTAAATTTTTTATTGTTGAATAATTCCTTATTATAAGGTATGAAAGTAAAGACACGCTTACAACTATTCTTATCGCAATAAAAATTTTTTCTTTATTAAATTTCAAATTATTCATCTTCCTGGGATATAAAAAATATTTTCACCCAAAATATCATAATAATTATAAGTATTATGTTTTGCAAGCTCATAAAAACCATTGTAAGCATCTAAAATTTTGTGACAGCAATAAACTGGTATTTTAAATGCTATGATGGGTATTTTAAAAACACGCAGTCTTTTATTTAAATCCAAAATGTAATTATTAACAAGACGGCAGTTATGCAATAAAAATAGTATTTGAAGGTGTATTGACTTTTGCTGAAAAACCAATAAAATTAGACTTGTCTAACAATAATAGATATATATAATATTTATTTGTTTATATTTATTATCAATAATTGTTTTAAAATTAAAGAGGGTTTTAAATGGATCTAAGCGGAACTGTAAAAAATACAGAAGAAATAGAAGAAAAAACAGTAAATCCCGGTGATAATAAAAATATTTCCGCACATGATACTGATAAGCATGAAAATCTAAAGATTATAATTCCTCTTGCCCATACAAAACAGGGGAAGAAATACAGGATTGAAAATATTAATGGCGGTCACTGCATGAATTTGCGTTTAAATTCATTGGGCATTGTTCCCGGTGATATTGTAAAGGTTATTTACCAGGGTTATGGAGGACCCATGACACTGGCAGTAAAGGGTGCAAAAATAGCTCTTGGAAGAGGAATTGCACATAAAATCGAAGTAAGTGAGCAGAATTTTTAATATGGTTTTTCTGCAGTTCTTCTAAAAAACAGGCCGGCAGCAGTTTCGCATTTATGCGCAGTTCAAGGCAAAGAAATAATTATAAGTACCAGCATTAAATAAATAATAAAAACTGTAAAACGGGCCAAAAAAATAATGGTGCATCTAAAACTAACATACAAATTTTAAGTTATAAAAGACAGGGTGATAATATTGACTCCGCTCAGCCACAGCCTTGAAGATTATCTAGAGGCAATATATGTAATAGGAATGCAAAAGACAGTTGTAAGAGTAAAAGAGGTTGCCGGTTACCTTGATGTAAAGATGCCTTCAGTGGTTGATGCTATATCCAAGCTTACAGAAAGAAATCTTGTGAGCCATGAAAAATATGGATACCTGAATCTCACAAGGCAAGGTTACGATGCTGCAAAAATTATATATAAGAAACACGAGGAGGTTTTCAGGTTTTTAAGCTATTTTCTTGGAATGGATGATGAAACTGCAAGCCAGGATGCATGTGGCATAGAGCATTATATAAGCAAAAATACTTTAGAAAGAATTATTAAATTAATGAAGTTTATTGACAGCGAACCCGACGGCTACCCCCAGTGGCTTGAAAAATTCAAAGCTTTTGCAGAAAAAAATAAATAAAATGGTTGTGTTCGCATGCAGTGAAATAACAGTTTTATAAGAATGCAAAATAAATAATGGAGGTATAATAAGTGGAAGATAAACTTGTAAAGGATGTTATGACTAAAAAAGTAATTACTGCCAGAAAAGATACTTCAGTAGGCGAGCTTTCAAAAATACTTCTGAAAAATAATATAACGGGAGTTCCGGTAGTTGATGAAGAAGGAGTGCTCCAGGGAATGGTTACTGATGCTGATATTATTACTGAAGATATTGAACCGATCTTTCCCCTGTTTTTTGATCCTTTAATTGTCAGTTATGCATTTATGGAAAATTTCGAGAAGTATAAAAAAGATATTAAAGAATATCTTAATATCAAAGTCGAAGAGATAATGACAAGAAGGGTAAAGACAGTTAAAAAAGACACTACAGTCAGCGATACAGTAAAAATACTTGTAAAAGACAGGATTAACAGGATACCTGTGGTTGATGAAAACAATAAAGTCATCGGGATAGTTGCCCGCGCAGATATACTTAAGTCAATGTTGTCTGATGCAGGGAAAGAATAGCGCTAATTTTAATACAATGCAGACTCATTTTTTATTATTTTCTAAAATAATACTTCGCAGACCCGATATGCGGTTATCAGTGTCTTTGTTTTTTTGAAAAATAAATCTTGACAAAAAATATTTTAAAATATAAATTATTAATATATTATAATATTGTTATATTAAATAAAATTCCTTATCGGGATCGGGGAAAATATGTATAAAAAAGATTTTTATAATATGCATGCGGATATTTGCAAGACCATTTCAAATCCTAACAGGCAGGCAATACTGGACAATCTCAGGGATACTGAAATGTCGGTAACTGAACTTATAAAAAAAACAGGTATTTCCCAGGCAAATCTTTCGCAGCATCTTTCAATTCTCCGGTCAAAAGGAGTTGTTAATACGAGAAGAGATGGAAATAATATATTTTATTCGATATCTAACCCGAAAATTCTGCAAGCTTATGACCTTTTAAGTGAGGTTATGCAGGAATTATTCCAAAACAAGCAGAGAACTGTAAATGATGCAATAGTAGGAAATAAATAAAGCAGTTTTTTTACAGGTTTATTTTTAATAATATAATAAAGGCAATTATAAATAGAAATAATTGCCTTTATTTAAAAAGGTGCTCAAGTTAATTATCCTAATGTATTGCCATAAAATTTTATTGGGCAGTCTAATTAGTAAATGGGCAAAACCAGCTGTAAGGCAATTTTTACCAAAACAAGCAGTGCATGTTTCAATATATAATGTGTAGCTGATATAATTTTACGGAAAAGCAAGATATGCAGGAAAAATATAACAATGATAATTTTAATGGAAAAATAATTATAATCGGGGGAGTTGCAGCAGGCACATCGGCTGCAGTAAAGGCAAGAAGAAAGTCTGAAGATGCAGAGATTATAATTTACGATAAATACAAATATATTTCTTACGGCACATGCGGCCTTCCATATTTTGTCAGCGGGAAGATAAGCAGTATTGATAAATTGATAATCAATACCGTAGAGCAGTTTGAAAGAAGATTTAATATAAAGGTCAGGGTGCTGCATGAAGTAATAAATATTGATCCGCAGGCAAAAACAGTTAAGATCAGGGATTTAGGCACGCAAAAAGAATTTACTGATAACTATGATAAACTAATAATTGCCACAGGAACCACCCCGCTTATCCCAGATGAAAGTCTCAGCAGAGCAAAAAATGTATTTTCACTCAGGACTATTGACGATGCATGCAATCTTAAAGAATATATCAGTATTTTAACAAGTAAAAATACTGTTTCAGGCACAGGCGCCACTTATAACAGGCGCCCCTGTGCTGTGATAATCGGGGGCGGATACATTGGCCTTGAACTTATAGATGCGTTTCTCTTAAAAGACTTTGAAGTAACAATAATTGAGAAAATGGATCATATACTCCCGGTCTTTGACTATGAAATTATTGAATATCTTGAGAATTACCTTAATAGCAGGGGTGTAAAAATACTTAAAAATACTGAAGTGGAAAGTTTTGAACAGGACGGTAGTAAAGCGATTAAAGAAGTCCGCCTTTCTGGAGGCCGCAAACTTAAAAGTGACCTTATATTTCTTGGAATAGGCGCCAGGCCAGATACCCGGCTTGCAAAAAAGTGCGGGCTTTTTACTGGAACTTCAGGAGCTATTATTGTTAATGAATATATGCAGACCAGCCACGCAGATGTTTATGCAGCAGGGGACTGCTGCGAGTGCAGGGATTTTGTTAGCGGCATACGCCAGTCATATTTTCTTGCGTCAATAGCTAATATTCAGGGCAGGTGCGCAGGATACAATGCTGCAGGCGGGGATTTGAGATTTACAGACAGTATTCCCACATCTATAATTAAAGTCGTTGACGTTTCTGCAGCAAAAACAGGCATCAGTTTTTACATGGCAAAAAAACTTCAATTAAATGCTGCAAAAATTGAGCTTCACGCTTTAAACCATGCAGGATACTACCCGGGCGCCTCTATGATGCATATGCTCCTGATTTATGACAGGGTAACCGGCATAGTGCTTGGATTTGAAGCAATAGGTAAAGACGGTATTGACAAAAAGACAGACATAATCTCTGTTGCAATAAGGGCAAAAATGAAAATATGGGAATTGCTTGAGCTTAATCTTTGCTATCATCCTGAATATGGCTCAGCAAAAGACCCTGTAAATATTCTTGGCATGATTGGCCAGAATATTGAAAAAGGCGAGAACAGCTTTATTGATGTAGAAGAATTAAGGGATTTAATAAAGAAAAAAGATGATATTGTAATTATTGATGTTAGAAGTGAAAAAGAATTTGTGGCGGGCCATATTGAAGGCGCTGTCAACATAGCAGTTGATGATTTGAGGGAAAGGCTAAACTCTCTTGATAAGAAAAGCAGCATTGTGCTTAACTGCAAAACAAGCTACAGAAGTTATCTTGCATACAGGATTTTAAAGAATGCCGGATTTGAAAATGTGCGGAATTTAAATGGCTCTTATCTGAGCTGGGACAGGAAATTATGAAAGTAAGTAAAAAAAATAAAAAAACATACAGTGTTACAGCAGTTTACGGAAGCCCGAGAAGGGGAGGCAATACGGATGTGCTTTTAAAAAAATTCCTTGAAGGATTGCGCCAGTGCCGTTATTTTAGCAGTGAATCCAATGAAGAATGTTTAGATTTGCAGATAAAGGAAATATATGTTTCAGAACTAAATATTTCACCATGCAGGGAATGCAGAAGCTGCTCAAAAAATGGCCAATGCATAGTAAATGATAAGATGCAGGAAATATACCCGTTGCTTGTTAACTGTAACCTTATTCTCATTGCAAGCCCGGTATTTTTTACTACTGTATCAGGCTACCTGAAGTCCTTTATAGACAGGTTCCAGAGGTTCTGGGCGCTTAAATATGAATTGCAGGAAAAAATAATTACTCCGGAAAATAATAAAGGAATGCTTTTTTCATGCGCAGGTTCAAATCCGGAGAATATATTTGACTGCACAAAAAAAGTAATGAGGTCTTTATTTGATGTGCTTTATGTAAAATATTCTGCTGATTTCTGTTATAACAATATAGATTTTAAGGGTGATATGCTAAAACACCCGGAAATAACTGACAGTGTATATAATTTTGGCAAAAAAGGTGATTTTGTAAAGGAAGTACTATGAAAATGAAAAAAAACATTAGAAAAACAGCTGGTTTTTTTGCAGCAGCAGTTATTATATTTGCAGCAATTATTGCATTTACGGGATGTATTGGAAATACCGGTAAAACCACTCAAGCATCGGAAAGCGGCAGCCCTGACTTTACTCTGCCTGATCTTAAAGGAAACCAGGTAACTTTAAGCAGCCTTAGAGGCAATGTGGTCGTTATTAATTTCTGGGCAACATGGTGCCCGCCCTGTAAGGCCGAAATACCTGATTTTATTGAGGTTTATGATATGTACAGCAGCAGGGGTGTTGAATTCCTGGGAATCAGCGCTGAGGATAAGAACCTCCTGGAAGGTTTTGCAGAAGATTACGGCATTAATTACCCGGTGCTTATAGACGAAACAGGAAGTGTTTTTCAAGCCTACGGTGTTTCGGCCATACCACAGACTTACATTGTAAACCGGAAAGGCGAAATAGTATTTAAGCAGACCGGAATGATGTCTAAAAGCCAGCTTTCTTCCGCAATAGACAGTGCCTTAAAGTAATTTAAAAGATAAAATATTTAAAAACCGTAAAATATAATTTATTAGCACTGGTGTAATTAATTTATTATGCTTGAAGTGGGTATAATTTCAGCTTTTATTGCAGGGATTCTTTCATTTATTTCACCCTGCGTACTGCCGCTTGTGCCGGTATATCTTGGCATAATGTCAAGAAATACAATATATAAAAGTGAAAAGATAAAACTTTCAGACAGGCTTTACTCGTTTTTCAACAGCCTTCTTTTTGTTGCAGGTTTTTCCATTGTATTTATAATCCTGGGCTCAACAGCAACACTATTCGGGCAGTTGATGAAGAATTACCTGGGCATTATAGGCCGCATAGGCGGAGCCATACTTATAATTTTTGGACTTCATTATGTGGGCCTGTTTAAAATACCTTTTCTTAATATGGAAAAAAGGCTTAAGATGCCAGAAAAACTCAGGACCGGTTATCTGTGGAGCTTTTTATTCGGGGTAATTTTTTCATTTGGATGGGTGCCCTGCGTGGGAATGATTCTTTCAGCTATCCTGCTTCTTGCAAGCAATATGGAAACCCTTGCCCAGGGAATAACTCTTCTTTTGATATTTTCTGCAGGGCTCGGGCTCCCATTTATATTGGCAAGCCTGTTTGTTGGTTTTTCTTCAAGATTCCTTAAAAAAATCAACAGGCATTTAAATATAATATCAATAATATCCGGGGTTTTCCTTATTGCCCTTGGTATTATTTTTGTTACTGATTCAATGCTTAAAATAATGAATTTCCTGCTTTCAAGACTCCCTTTTCTTTCAAAAATAAGCTTTTACTAAAAAAAATATATTTAATGGCTTTACAAATTTAACCTGTTGCTAAGAAGGTAAAATCCCAGCCTTGCTGCCTGGATTGCTTTGTTTAATCTCAGATAAAATAAAATACTTATTCTACCGGATAGCCAATAGGTATTATATAAATAGGAGTGTATTTTTTAGATAAATTAATAATTTCAAGTATTTTATCGTCTTCAAATGCCCCTATTGGTACGGCTCCAAGTTCAAGCGACACAGCAGTAAGCAGTATATTCTGGCAGACATGGCCTGCCTCAATATCGGCATATCTTATTCCGCGGCTTCCATATTTGCCTGTAGTTCTTTCATAAACTGCAGTTATGGCTATTACTGAATCTGCTCTGGCAACAGAGCCCTGCGACAGGCAGGCTTTATATAATTCATTACGCATATCGTTTGGCCTTAACTGTAAAAGCTTATGTTCATCAGGCAGGTATTTAAATACTCCATCTTTATTAAAAAGAAAAACATCTAAGGGATAAAGCGCGCCTGCTGAAGGTGCTGTGCGGAAACCTTTATCTTTTTCTGTAATACCCTGGGCAGCCCACAGCAGCATTGATATCTTTTCAAATTCAATTTCCCGGCCGGAAAAATCCCTTACAGATCTCCTGTTAAGTAAAGCATCGCAAAGAGCATATTTGTTTGTTTCCGGGATTTTGGCAAGTTTAATTATATTTTCCCTATTTTCCATGTCTTCTGTATTTAAAATATTTGAATTTGAATTTTGAGCAGATATTTGGGCATCGCTGATTTGGCAAGAAAGAATAGAAAAAGCAAGTATAAGAAATATTGCTGTTGCAATAATCAACAAGCATTTAAAAGATAAAAATTTATTTTTACCAGCCATTTTACTTTTTTTAATATAATTATGACAACCTTGTTTAAGTATATAAATTAACTTTAGCAATTTAAAATATACTTATTAATATAGCTAATTATACCAGAATTTATAAAAATTTGAGCGGGCTTTTTCTTGCCGGGGAAAAAGCCTGCGTGTTTTTGAACTACCCATCCCGGCCTTAATGTTTTAATTTCATCGCTATCCCGGAATTTTATATGCTAACAAAAATCATGGATTTCAAAAAATTTGAAATATCAGTTTTTTTTAAAATATGCTATCATTTTTCAGTGTTTTTATAATTAAGCAGTTTTTTAATTTATTAAAAATAATAGCAGGGAGAATACAATTGTCAGCAGTAAATCCAATTGCTTTTAGTTTCGGGAATTTTGAAATAAGATGGTACGGTATTTTAATTGCGGCAGCTCTACTTATTGGTATTTTTGTTTCATATTTTCTTGCAAAATACAGGGGCCAAAAACCTGAAGAAGTTGTTAATTTTGCACCTTTTGCAGTTATATTCGGGGTATTAGGGGCAAGGATTTTGCATGTTATAGTCAACTGGTCATACTATAGCGCCAATCTTTCCTATATTTTTGCATTCAGGAGGGGTGGCCTTGCAATACAGGGAGTTATGCTTGGTGGCGTTATTGCATTGCTTGTATTCTGTAAAATAAGGAAACTTGATTTCTGGCTATGGGCAGATATCATATCCCCGGCATTAATACTTGGCCAGGCTATAGGAAGATGGGGCAATTATTTTAACCAGGAAGCGTTCGGGCTGCCGACAAGCTTGCCCTGGAAAATATTTATTGAAGCCCCATACAGGCCTGCCGCTTATTCAAATTCAGAATTTTTCCATCCAACTTTTTTTTATGAATTTTTAGCAAATCTCATTCTTTTTGGCCTGCTTCTTTTAATTCACAGGTTTTATAAAAAAAGGCCCGACAAATTTCCCAACGGGCTTATATTTGTAACCTATCTTGGGGTTTATGCCATTTACAGGACTGTAATTGAATACTACAGGCTTGACAGCAGCGAATTTTTGGGCATAAAAGTAGTATATATTCTTGATGCCATAGCTTTGATTGCAGCGCTTATAATAGCAAATAATCTTGTAAAGAAGTTCAGGCTTAAAAAAATGCGCCAGGAGATGGAAAAATCTGAAGAGTAATCTTAGCCGGAATAAGAATATTTTTCATAAATTGTTAATTGCATCCCTGATGCTGTATTTGCAGCCGCAGTAATCCTGCCTGTATATATTGCATTCTTTTGCCATCTGTATGGTCTTTTTAAACCCGTCATTTTTCTTGAAGTTTGCAGGAAAATATTTTACCTTATTAAGATTTGAAACTTCAGCCCCTGCAGCATTTATTATTTCAGCATTTTTATGGGGACTTACTGAAAGGGTTGTTGCAAAAAAATCATGCTTATTGTTTTCCGCAGCCAGGGTTGTTCTTTTTAATCTTACTTTAAAACATATGATGCACCTTTTTTGGCCCTCGGGCTCATCTGCAAATCCTTCTACAGCTTTTTCCCAGCGCCTGAAATCATACTGTCCGGCAATCAAGGCAACTTTAAGTTTTTTTGATATCCTGGTGACTTCTGCCAGCCTTTTTTTATACTCGCCTTCCGGATAAATATTGGGATTGTAGAAATAAAAAGTTATCCGGTAATCATTTTTAAGCAAATCATAGGGATATAAAAGACAGTTTGCGCAGCAAACATGCAAAAGCATTTTGGGCATAAAGGCAAGTTTTTCATCTCTCATTTTATTCTTGTATTTATTATTTTTTTTTAATATATTACATGAATGTGTTTTCAAAGAAAATAATTATTAACTATGCTTAAAGACTTCTTAAAAGTTAGCAAAATAAAAGACCTGGGCCAGGTAAGAGAGTTTGCTGCCAGGTCAAGCTCTATAAAGCCTCAAATAATAAAAACTGTTTCCGGTATAATTGAAGATATAAGATTGTCCGGCCAGCAGGCATTGTTTAAATACTGCAGCAAATATGATGGCATAAAAGCTAAAAAGCTTGAGGATATAAAAGTCTGTAAAGAGGAATTTGAAAAAGCTTCAGACAGCATTCCGCTTAAATATCCCGGACTTGTTGACGCAATAAAAACTGCAGTAAAAAATCTTGAGTTATATCACAGCTTTCAAATAAAAAATGAACCCAAAACCTGGTATTTTAAGACGGGCAAAGAAAATAAAAAGATTTTAGGGCAGATTGTGCGGCCGCTTGAAAGGGCGGGACTGTATATACCAGGCGGAAGGTTTCTGTACCCCTCATCCATACTTATGAGCGCAGTTCCTGCAAAAATAGCGGGTGTTAAGGATATAGCAGTATGCACTCCCCCTGGACGTGATGGACAAATAAGCGGGCTTCTTTTATATATTTTTTCAATGCTTGGAATTTATGAAGTATATAAAATCGGGGGCGCCCAGGCAATAGCTGTGCTTGCTTACGGCACAGAGGATATTAAAAAGGTTGATAAAATAGCAGGGCCCGGAAATATTTATGTTACAGCTGCAAAAAAACTGGTATACGGAAGTGTTGGCATTGACAGTCTTGCCGGCCCAAGTGAAGTGATGGTAATTGCTGATAAAAGCGCAAACCCGGCATACATTGCTTCTGATCTTATTTCGCAGGCAGAACACGATCCGCAATCTTCCTGCTTACTTTTAAGTACCGATGAAGGCATTGCTGAAAATACTATAAAAGAAATATGCAGGCAGGTTGATTTTATTTCAGAAAATTATAAAGACAGGTTTGACAGGGAAACTGTAGTCAAAACTTTAAAAAAGCGGTGCAGGATATTTTTCAGCCAAAGTATGGGTTTATGCATTGACGCATGCAATCTTTTTGCCCCGGAACATCTTGAGCTTATGGTAAATGATTATGAAAGCATACTTCAGCAGATTAAAAATGCAGGCGCCATATTTATAGGGAATTACAGCCCTGTTGCTGCAGGAGATTATTTATGCGGGACAAATCATGTAATACCCACCGCTCAGAATGCAAGGTTTTCATCGCCGCTGGGGGTTTATGATTTTATGAAAAAAAGCAGTGTGGCAAATTACGACAGGCAGTCACTTGAAAGTGAAGCAGGGCATATTAGCGTTTTTTCAGATTTTGAAAACCTGGTAGCGCATAAAAATTCCATAGAGATAAGGTTTAAAACCTGAAAAAAAGGACATTTTTCTTTTTAAACGAAGTATTATGCCTTAAGCACAGGGAAAGGAATGATAATAAAAATGAAATTAAAATTAAAGCCATGGATAAACAGCCTCCCCGGATATGTTGCAGGCAGGACAATTGAGGAAATAAAAAAGGAGTTTAAATTAAATGAAGTCCATAAAATGGCTTCAAATGAAAATATACTTGGCCCGTGCAGCCAGGTGCGCAAGTACATTAAGGAAAATCTTGATGATATAAATTATTATCCGGACAGCGATGCGGCAGCAGTAAGGGAGGCAATAGCTTCAAAATGCGGGATTGAAGCAGGCAATATTATAATGGGCAACGGCACCGACCAGATAATTGAGATGATATGCGACTGTTTTATAATGGAGGGCGATAATATTGTAAATGCTGATCCCAATTTTATTATTTATGAAAAGGCGGCATTGAAATGCGGAGGACAAGCTGTAAAGGTTGCCCTCAAAAAAGAAGATTTTAGCCAGGATGGGCAGAAAATTGTAAAAGCTGTTAATGACAGGACAAGAATAGTATTTCTTGCAAGCCCCCATAACCCGACAGGAACTATAATTTGCGAAAAAGATTTAGTTTTTATTTTACAAAACATACCGGATGATGTACTGATTGTAATTGATGAAGCCTATTATGAATATCTTGAAGATTCTTTCAGGCCAGACACAATTAAATATATAAAAGAATACCCGAACCTGGTTTCTTTGAGGACATTTTCAAAAATATACGGTCTTGCGGGGCTTAGAATAGGTTATGGTATTGCAGACAAGAATATAATAGACGCATTAAATAAAATAAGGCTGCCTTTTAATACGAGCCTTATTGCTCAAAAAGCTGCGGCGACAGCAATTGAAAACGACTGGTATATCGAGCGCATAAGGGATAGCATAAATGAAGAAAAAGATAAGTTCTACAGATTTCTTGACAGCGCTAAAATAGAATATATCAAATCATATGCCAATTTTATACTTATAAAGACAGGCAGCAAAAGCGCAGGCATTGTAAAAGGGCTGCTTGAAAGCGGTTTTATTGTCAGGCCGGGCGCAAATCTTGGTTTTAATGAATATATAAGGGTTACTGTATCTGTGCCGGATGTAAATGAAAAATTCATTAAAAAATTCTCTGAAATATATAATTATTTCTACGGGAAAAAATAAGATTGGCCGGTCTTTGTTTATTATAAAGTCTGGCACTGTATTTTTAAAATATTTAACAGGAAGGAAAGGAAACATGAAATGGCAACAATTGTAACAGGTAAAAACACAGAGGTAAAATTCGGGCAGGGGCTTCCTACAGTAATAATTGCTGAAAGGATTAATCCCACAGGCCGCAAAGAGCTTGCAGAAGAGCTAAAAGCCGGAAAGCTTGACATTGTCAGAAATGACGCAATCAAACAGACAGAAGCAGGGGCGCATATAATTGATGTGAATGTGGGGGCTGTAGGAGTGGATGAAGTAAAAATGCTGCCCATAGCTTTAAAAACTGTAATGGAAGTGACAGACCAGCCGATATGCATTGATTCTGCAAACCATAAGGCGATCAAAGCGGCTCTTGAAGTTTATCCTTACAAAGCACTGATTAATTCTGTAAACGGCAAGGAAGAATCAATGGAAGAAATACTTCCCCTTGTAAAAGAAAGCGGCTGCGCAGTTGTGTGCCTTACAATGGATGAGTCAGGCATAAAAAATGATGTGCAGTCAAGGGTAAATGTTGCAAGGAAGATAATACAGAGGGCAGATTCCCTGGGAATAAGCCGTGATGATATTGTTGTTGACTGCCTTGTCATGACTGCTTCAACGGATGTAAATTCCGGAAAAGTAACGCTTGAAACAATGAAGCAGGTTGTAAATGAATTCGGGGTTGCTACAACTATGGGCGCATCCAATATAAGTTTTGGTATGCCGAACAGGGAATTGCTTAACATTCATTTTATAACAATGTCAATTATTAACGGGCTTACTGCTCCGATAACAGATCCTTTGATTAAAGGGCTTGTTCCTGCAATGAAGGCTGCAGATTTTCTTGCAGGAAGGGACCCTTATGGAATGATTTATATATCTGATTACAGGAAAAAATAATATACCTGTAATTTCAGGCGACAAAATTTTTGAAATAAAAAAAGCCATGTAAATGCCTTTAAAAAGGCGGCGGAAGTTTATATGGCTTTTTTTATTGAATTGTTACTTAATATCTTCTATAATCTTATATTGATAAAGAGGCGGATATGGCTTTATCTGTGCCCGCATATTGCTTTTTGGTTGCGGGACTTTTGTATAATATCCAAAAAAAAGGAGACAAAAAATGGCTCAGGTAGTGCTCAAGGATTTGACAAAGAAGTTCGATGAAGTGGTGGCTGTGGATAATATAAACTCCACTATAGAGGACCAGCAGTTTGTAGTGCTGGTCGGCCCTTCGGGTTGCGGAAAAACTACAACTCTTCGCATGATAGCGGGCCTTGAAGAGGCAACCAGCGGGGAAATATACATTGGTGACAGGCTTGTTAACAATGTCCCCCCAAAAGACAGGGATATAGCAATGGTTTTCCAGAACTATGCGCTTTATCCCCATATGAATGTCTATGATAATATGGCATTCGGCTTAAAGCTTCGCAGGACTCCAAAGGCGGAAATAATTTCAAGGGTAAATGAAGCTGCAAAGATATTAAAAATCGAAGAGCTTTTAAAAAGAAAACCAAAGCAGCTTTCAGGCGGCCAGCGCCAAAGGGTTGCGCTCGGGCGCGCAATTGTGCGAAATCCCAAGGTTTTTTTAATGGATGAGCCGCTGTCAAACCTTGATGCCAAACTCAGGGTGCAGATGAGGACAGAAATAGCAAAACTTCATGAAAGGCTCAGCGCGACTATTGTTTACGTAACGCATGACCAGACAGAAGCCATGACAATGGCAGACAAGATAATAATAATGAAAGACGGGCTTGTACAGCAGGCAGGGGATCCGCAGACAGTTTATGACCACCCTGCAAATATGTTTGTAGCGGGATTTATTGGCAGCCCTGCCATGAATTTTCTTGATGTGACTATTACAGATAACTACACACTGAAAAACCCGAAATTTGAAATAAGTACTGCAGAAAATATTAAAAAAGTGATTAAAGATAACGGCCTTGTAGGCAAAGAAGCAGTTGTAGGGATACGTCCGGAAGATCTTGAGGATAATGCATTTGTTCATGACAAACATGACAACGCTATTATAAATGCTCCTGTTGAGGTAACAGAGCCCATGGGGGCAGAGATATATGTTTATATAGATATAGAAGGCGTGCTAATAACTGCAAGGGTTAATCCAAGATCAGCTGCCCATGTGGGCAAAACAATAGATTTACATGTAGATCTTGAAAAGCTCCATCTTTTTGATAAACAGACTGAAAAAGCATACATATAAGGGCGATATTTAAAATATTTTAATACTTTTATAAACAGTGTCCGGCTTAAAAAGCCGGACACTGTTTTAGCCCTGAAGGATTTGTTCTTTAATTTAATTTTATATAAAATTATTTCATGAATAAAAACACTTATGATGTCATAATCTCCGGATGCGGTCCTTCCGGAAGTCTTCTCGGATACCTGCTTGCACAGAATTCAATTAAAACTTTAATAGTTGAAAAAGAGTGTTTTCCGAGGCATAAGACATGCGCCGGCGGCATACAGCACAGGGCTCTCGGGCTGCTGCCATATGATATTTCTCCTGTAATTGAAAGGACAATAAGCGGTATTTATTTTTCTTTTAAAAACAAAAATATTTTATTGAAAAAATACAGCAGCCCGGTAATGTATACAGTAAAAAGATCTGCTTTTGATAATTTATGCGCCCAAAAAGCTGCAGGTATTGGTTGTGAGATAAAATTTGGCGAGAAAATGCTTAAATTTGAGCTGGCCAAAAATCATATAAATGTATTTACCGATTTAAATGAATATAAATCCAGGATACTTGTGGGGGCTGACGGTATCAGGGGTGCGGTGCACAGGCATATGATAAAAAACAGGAAAATAAACAGGATAATTGGTTATGAGGTCGAAATAAATGCAAATAATAATAGTGAAAACAAAAATAAAACCGCAAACATTTACAGTGACGGCGCCGGCAATATTTTTGACTTTACTGATAATATCCGCCTGGATTTTGGAGGAATTAAAAGAGGGTATTGCTGGGTATTTCCAAAAAATGAAATCCTTTCCTGCGGAATAGGCTCACCATCATCAAATGCGAAAAAAGCAAGGCAATACTTAAGTGTATTTCTTGAAAAGTTTTACGGGCAAAGAAATCATTCCGGCAGAAATTTTAAAAATATGCAAATAAGTGCCCACGGCATACCAGTATCCGCCAAAAACATGCCTTTATGCTCTGAGAGAGTATTAAATACCGGGGATGCTGCATGCCTTGCAGACGGGTTTACTGGTGAAGGGATATATAATTGTCTTAAAAGTTCTTTAATTGCAAGCGGAAGTATAATTAAAGCGCTGAATTATTCAGATTTTTCATTCAGTGATTATTCCGAGAAAGTAAATAATGAAATCCTGGGTGAAATCAAATCTTCAATTCTTTTGACAAAAATATTTTACGGATCAATAAATATATTCTATAAAATCATCACGGAAAGTGACTCTGTTTTCTCATCCTGCTGTAAAATCCTGAGGGGGGAAAAATCCTATGGCAATGTTATGCAAAGGCTGAAACTTCTGAAGTTTTAATGATTTTTTAATTATTTTTTAAGCTGTTAAAGTATTACAATAATGAAAAATACTGGTATTTTAGAATGTAATTAATTCTGGCAAACATTTTTGAATTAGACAGATATTATAATGAAATAATTAAAAAGCATAATCTGTTATAATATTTAAAAACATATGTTTTAATACTGGATATTTATAAACAAGAAATAAAATTAACTGCAAGGAGAAAACCTGGAAGAAATTAATGGGGAGGTTAACTTTTTTTTATACTGTTTTGGCCCCCAAAAGAAGCGAAAGGAATGATTATAAATATGAGTGAAAACAATAATGAAACTGTAATAGTCCAGATATCTGATATTCATGTGGGAGAGGCTGAATTTGTGCCAAGCCTTCTTACAAGATGCGTGGATGAAATTAATGAATTAAAGCCTGATATTGTTATGATCACCGGCGATTTCACTGGTATGGGCTACAGGCGTGAGTATGATACGGTCAGGAATTATCTCCAGCCAATTAAATGTAAGAACATAATTACACAGCCTGGAAATCATGATTCAAGAAATGTTGGTTATATGCATTTTGAAGATGTTTTTGGCCAGAGGTATTCGAGCTTAAAAACGGATGACCTTATTATTGTAGCCGCTGATTCCAGTGAACCTGATCTGGACAATGGCCAGATTGGAAGGGAATATTATAAATGGATATCAGGTGAATTCAAGAAATCTGAACCACAGGACCTTAAAATTTTCTCTATGCATCATCATCTAATACCCATACCGGGAACTGGCCGGGAAAGGAATATTGTGCATGATGCAGGAGATGTCCTTGAAGTTCTTGTTGACTGCAATGTTGATATTGTTTTATGCGGGCACAAACATGTCCCTTATATATGGCGCGTGGAGGACATGTATATTATAACAGCAGGAACTGTTTCAAGCCTCAGGTTAAGAGGTAAAATTGAACCAAACTATAATATAATTTATGTCAGGGAAAATGAGATAGATATATACAGGAGGTTTCCCTTTGACAGGATAGAAAAAATAATCGGCCTAGAAAGAAAAAGCGGCAAAAGCAAATTAAATGATAAATTTATTAAAGAAACCTCAAAATCAAAATAAAGGTCCTGTCCGGATGACTTGATTTTTAAAATGGAGTAAATCCGGGAGACAGTTCTCTTTTTTAATACCGTTTTATGCCTTTAAGCGAAGTGAAAGGAATATTTATAAAATGGAAAATAATGATTTAAGGAATTCTGTTATAGTTATCAGCGATAAATCTTCAGGACTACCTTTTTCCAAGGGCATACTGGCATCATCGATTGCAGTTACAGGGCTTGATATAGTATTATGCCACAAGATTGCTCTTGACGTGGAACAATATCTTATTGATCATAATATTAATAATATTCCAATGGATGAGCTTCGCTCACTTGTTTTCAGGTTTATAAAAGATACAGTAAACATTGAACATGCTGAGAAATACCTGCTATGGCAGTCAGTGGGAAAACTTAAAAAACCTATAATAATACTTATAGGAGGGGCAACAGGAGTCGGAAAATCAACAATTGCGACAATACTTGCCACCAGGTTAAATATAACAAGAGTTGCTTCAACAGATGCAATAAGGGAAGTAATGAGGGCAACCGTATCTGATAAAGTGATTCGCGCTATAAGAGGCTCATCATATAATGCTTATAAATATCTTACACTGCCGCCTGTAGGGGTTGACCCTGTAATACTGGGTTTCAGGGAACAGGTAATGACAGTAATTGTTGGCATTGAGGCAATAATCAAAAGAAGCATACTTGAAAAAAACGATATAATCATTGAAGGCGCGCATGTTGTGCCCGGTTACATGAATCTGGACGATTACAGCTCAAAAGCAATTTTACAGGAAATTGTATTTACTGTTGCAGATAAGGAGATACATAAAGAGCATTTTTCCAAAAGAACAACTGAGACCCAGGGCTCAAGACCCATGCAGAAATATATTGACCAACTTGACAAAATACACATGATACAGAAATACATAGAAGATCTTGCTGCAAATAATGAAGTTCCCATAATTGAGAATTATAATCTTGATAATGCAGTCGGGGAGGTTCTTGAAATCCTGTTTCAGAGGGTTAGAAAAGAATTCAGTAAAATCAGGTCATGATTGCAAGCCCCCGTTAAATGCAAAAACCTTTATTCAGGATTTAGTTTAAAGTAATTAAAAGGTCAGACACTTTAAATATTGCAGCACTTATCCTGTTTTGGCAATCATTTTATTTCAAATTCACTGACTATTTCCTGTTGTTTATAAATTATTTTTACAATATGGTTTCCCTGGGTGTAAGTATTATCTTTTTTAGCAAGGGAAAATATGATCTTGCCGCTCCCTTTGTCATTTTTTATAGTGAGCTGGTTTTCCTGTATGATTTCTTCAGAACCATTATTTTTAATTGTCCATTTCATATTTATAATGTCATCAGTTGACGCATTATTGATAAAAACTATTGCATACAGCTGGCTTTCTTTACTAAAAACCGTATCAGGGGATGTGCTGGCATTTGGATGTGGGTTTACAGCTTCAGCATCTTCAGATATTAATACTTTTTCAATTGCCGGATTTTTCTGGAAAAGAGTAAAAACTATTGCAGCAAATATTACTGCAATAATCAGTAAAATTATTATATTGTTCCTGCTCATTTTTTATAAGATATATTATTAAAGCTTTATATTCAAGGATTTCCTTCATTGGTTAAGAATGAAAATTATTATGTGCTAGTATTCAGCGATTGTGTCACCTGAAATACATGTTTTATTCAGCGAAAATGTCACCTTCATTATTATCTACAGGTTAATGCCCTGGTTCGAACTTAGTTTGCTATGGCCAGCCACTCCGGAATGTATGTCAATATAATTTTGAACTTTATAGAATTCAAGGTATTTGCTCCAAAAATACTGCATGCGCCCTTGCAATTAAATATTTTTTATACTGTCAGATATTACTCATACTGTAGATTTTTATAAGTGTATCCTATTATTATAAGATTATGCTTGTTACTGCTATTAAGATAAAATAGTGCCCTTATTCCCATCCGACTTTTCCTGGCATAACCATGCATACCCAGGTATTACCGGCATTCAATCTATATACATTACCGCTTCCATCCTTAAAAACAAAAGGATTGGCAACTCCTCCTCTTTCCCAGGTTCCCTGCACAGCTTGTCCGTCGCTGAAGTAAAATCCCTGGCCTGAGCCTGTGGTTCTTACATACATATGTTTATACCGGTCAATCGGCCCTTCAATATCTGTGGTAAGCACAACTACATTCTTTACAGATATGATTTGACCGGTTTCATGGTCAGTATGGGCTTTTCCGCCCATATATCTCAGGTAACTGTTTGAGGCTGCATCATATTTGAAGTTTACATTAAAACCCTTTGGCGCGTATGCTGCGGTCCCGAAATCAACATAAATATTATTAACTCCGCCTGACGGGGTATCGCCTTTGTATTCAAATGGAATCCCTGCGCCGTCCAGCGAGTATCCCACTTCCTGTGCCCTCTGCTTAATCTGCAATGTGGAGGTAAAAGCAGTATGTTCCTGGACTTTGCTCCTGCTCCAGTCTCTCCAGTAAGGGCAAATCCCGGTAATGCTGCTGAGCCCGGAACGGTCCTTCATTGCACTCATTGCATACATTCCCATGCTTTCAATATACTGGTAACACTGGGGGTATGTGCCAAAAAAACAGTAAATGGGATCAAAGGAACGTGCTATCTCTGCAAAATGGGGCCTTGCGCTCCTGAAGGGACCGACAATTGCTGCATCACGAGTATTAAATACTGCTACAAATCTTGTAATGCCGTATTCAGCAATAATTTCAAATACAACATCTGCAAGATAAAGGCCGGACTGGGGCCTTGCCGCAAAGCTGTTTTCCACCATAATAGCTACTGGCCTTCCGCTGCCCATTGCTGCCGGATTAAAAACATCAGAACAATTTCTGCTGATGCTTGCACTTTCAGGCTTAATAAGCATTGCAGTGCCTGAAAGAAGCATAACAGCAAGAACTGTAACCAGAAAAACAATTGAAGTTTTTTTCATTTCTTTCCCCTTATTGAGTAATAGCAATTAATAATATAATGCACATATTAACAAGGAAATTTGCTTTTTGACTGAAAAAATTACAGATAATATTAATAGCAGATTTTTCCTCATTTATTACCACTTCTTATCACTGGGTTCCGTTTATTTTCATTGACTTCGATATTGTAGCTATTATATTGAATTTTATTTTTTTTAAAAATATTTTCTTATAAATTTCATAATTTACGCTAAATTGCAGCATTTATGCTGTCTCAAACCAATGAAAATTATTATATTGACTAAATAAATTTATTGATATATATTTTCTTAATGATTTTTGAGGAGTGATTAGTATATGCCAATTTATACATATAGATGCAGAAAATGCGGAGAAGTTTTTGAAATAATGAAAAAGGCGGGTTCAAACGGAAGCGAGGTCTGCCAGTACTGCAGCGCAGATGCCGACCGTCTTTTTACGCCTGCAGGTATAATATTTAAAGGTTCCGGTTTTTACACAACTGATTATAAATCCGGTTCAAATAAAGCAAATTTCAGTGCGGATTCAAAAAAAGAAGAAAAAAAGGACGATTCTTCCCAGCAGAAAGAAAGCAAACCGGAATCCCCGGCTGCAAAGGCTGCAGACACTTCCGTAAAAAGCCCGGGCAAAGATGTAAAAAATGAAGTAAAAACATAGCAATTTTTGTATTTTTGTTTTTATAATTTATTTTTATACTGCTATAATTAAGTAATGATTCTTATTGCAATTCTATCAGTTATTTTGATATGGGTTCATATATCAAGCCTCAGGTTTTTAATAAAATCCAATACCGGCGATACTGTAATTGAAGAAACAAGAAAAATAGAGGAGATGATTCCTGAAGAACAGAGAAAAGTCTCACTTTCGTCCGGGCCGGGGCTGGTATCTTTTGCAATAATTATTCTCTTAAACCTTATTGAAATCGGGTATTTTGTTGCATGCGTTTATTTTCTTGGCGGCATGATAATAACTGTTGGAAGTTCAATTCTTATCGGATACTCACTTTACTCGATTTCAAAATTTGTGCCGAATATAAAAAAGTTTTACAGCAAACCCTCAGAATATCTTAAGGAGAGGATGAAAGGGTTTGAAAGCGTATTAAGTATAATAATGGCAGCAATTGAAATAATTTTCTGCATTTATATTATTGTAAGAATACTGATAAATTATGGTTTTATATAATCTTTCATGGAATACTTTTTAAATAATATCAATAATAATTCACAGGAAGCGCTTTCAGTAAGCGAGCTTACCGCAAGGATTAAAAACACTTTGAGCAATCATTTTACCGGTTTATGGGTAAGGGGGGAGGTAAGCAATTTTTACTGTCACAATAAAAGGCACCTTTATTTTGATTTAAATGATGCAAATGCCAAAATAAGGGCCGTTATGTTTTACAGTGATACAGTAAACCTTGATTTTAAAATAGAAAACGGACTGCTCCTTAATTTATTTGGCAGCATTTCTGTTTATGAAAAAAGGGGAGAGTACCAGCTAATTGCTGAAAAAGCCCAAAAAGTCAGCAGCGGTGAGCTGCTTCTTGCACTTGAAGAGCTCAGGAAAAAATTAAATAAACTCGGTTATTTTGATCCTGCATGTAAAAAACCTGTGCCGCTTTTACCGCAGAAAATAGGCGCTGTCACATCCGTGGGAGGATCGGTTCTGCATGATATAATAACTGTCTTAGATAAAAGATTTGGAAATTTCCACCTTATTGTTAGAAATGTCAATGTCCAGGGCAAGACCTCTGCAGATGAAATCTGCGAGGCACTTGATGACCTGGAAGAATTTGGAGTAGATGTAATAATAATTGCAAGAGGAGGGGGCTCTTTTGAAGATTTGTGGGCCTTTAATACGGAAAAAGTTGCAAAAAAGGTTTTTGACTGCAAAATTCCTGTAATATCTGCTGTGGGGCATGAAACGGATCGCACGATTTGCGATGATGTGGCAGATGTAAGGGCCGCCACTCCGTCTGTTGCAGCAGCTCTATCAATTATGAATAAAAATGATTTTATTATAAAAATTTCTGAAATAAATGGCAGGATGTATAAAGTTCAAAAAAACAAAATAAACCGGGCCTTCAGGGAAATAGATTATCTTATACAAAGACGGATTTTCAGGAAACCGAAATCCATAATATTAAAAAATATCCAGGACTTTGAAATGACAAATAAATATTTTCTGGAAAAGTCTGAAACAGTTTTTAAAAACAAAACATCAATACTTAATCATACAATTAAACTGCTGGACAGAAAATACATCATATCCAGGATAAATAATTCAAGAATAGCTGTTGGCAATCATTATAAAAAACTGCATCCTCTGCTGAACCTGGATTTTGCCAATAAAAAAAACAGATTAAATATGCTTTTAAATGATTTGAATTCATTAAATCCTGTAAAAGCTGTTGAGAAGGGTTTTGCAGTTTTAACTGATACTGAAAATAAAAAATATATAAAGAGTATCTCTGAGGTTAATGAAGGCCAGGAAATAAATATATTTTTAAAAGATGGCAGCCTATTATCCAGGATACTGGAAAAAATAAATAAAAAACCGGACTGGGATGGAAAAAATGACCAATGGAATTGAAAAATTATCTTTTGAACAGGCGCTGGAAAAGCTTGAAGGAATTGTTAAGGAGCTTGAGGACGAAAATATTGCCCTTTCTGAGTCGATAAGCAAATTTGAGGAGGGGGTAAAACTGTCGGGCCACTGTCTTAATAAACTCAATGAAGCAGAAAAAAGGATTGAAGAGCTTACCAGGACAAAAGATGGCAGCCTTATTGCAAAAGAAATTGAGTTAAAAGATTAAATAATAAACTTGCTGGCAATACATACAGTTTTAATAATTAAAAATATTCAATAGCACAGGTAATTCATTTCATGAAAATATGCCGCCAGAACTGAAGCGGAGGCAATTTCTTAATGTTTTTAGCATCAACAGATTTTTAGAACCTCGCCCCTGCGTGGGACCATCCGCAAACATTTACTTTTATATTCACATATTTATATAAATATTTATTAAATATTTTTTAAAATAAAATCACAAAAATATTTACAAAATGCATTAAATGTGCTATCTTTTGGTTAAAAGTGGGGAGAAATGGGGAAAAAGTATTGTGAAATACATTTTTTTACTGTTTTTCTTACTAAAAAACTATTGAAATATTTTTTAAAAAAATGTTTTTAGGAGAATATTTAAGGACAAAAGATAATAAAGGCAGAGTCTTTATTCCATCAAATTTCCGTGAAGAACTTGCTGACGGCATGATTGTGTCAAAAGGATTTGATGAAAAATGCCTTTTTTTATTTTCAAAACAAAACTGGCAGAAATTGCAGGAAAAAATCCTGTCCGGGCCTATTGCAAGAAAAAACCTGCAGGAATTTTCAAGGTGGTTTTTTTCTTCAGCCAGGGAGGTTGAAACAGATGTACAGGGCAGGATAAAAATCCCCCCTCTTCTTGAAGAACATGCAGGACTTGGGAAAGAAATAGTTTTAATTGGCGTCTCTGACAGGATTGAAATATGGTCAAAAGAAAACTGGCAAATATATTATAAGAGTGCCGATTCAAGGTTTATGGGAGACAGCGGCACTTTTGAGGAACTGGGTTTTTAAAGAAATGCAGTATAAACACTTACCTGTCTTGAGAAAGGAGGTGGTGCATTATTTAAATCTTAAGAACGGAGACATTGTATTTGATGGAACACTTGGCGGTGCCGGCCATACAATAGAAATAATCAAAGCCATTGCCCCCACAGGCAAAATAATTGGAGTAGATCTTGATAGCCAGGCTACAGGCACCGCCGCCAGAAATATTGAATATGCCGGATTTGGCGGCTTAGCGCATATAATAAAGGGGAATTATTCAAATATTAAAAAAATCCTTAATGCTTTAAAAATCCGGCAGATAAATGGTTTTCTTCTTGATCTGGGGCTTTCTTCAATCCAGCTGGGAGAGTCAGGAAAAGGGTTCAGTTATATGAGAAAAGAAAAGCTGGATATGAGATTTGATGAAGAATCAGATATAAGTGCTTTTGATATAGTAAATAATTATCAAGAAGACAGGCTTAAAGAAATCTTTTATAAATTTGGCGAGGAACCATGGGCAGCAAGGATTGCAGCGGAAATAATTAAAAGAAGAAAAGTAAAACCTGTAGAATTTACTGATGAGCTCGTTGAAATAATAAAAAACTCAATTCCTTTGAAGTACAGGCGCAGGGGCCATCCAGCAAAAAGAGTATTCCAGGCAATAAGGATTGAAACAAACTGTGAACTGGAAAATCTTAAAACAGCTCTTTGTGACGGACTTGAATTACTGGTTCCCGGTGCAAGGATGGCAATAATTTCCTTTCACTCGCTTGAAGACAGGATTGTTAAAGAATATTTTGAAACTTTTGCCGGCAGGTGTAAATGCCCTCCAGGAATGCCTGTTTGCATATGCGGGGCAAAAAAAAGGGGCAATATTGTAACTAAAAAACCTGTCAAGCCTTCAGAAGCGGAGCTGAAGAAAAACCCAAGGGCAAAAAGTGCTAAATTAAGAGTATTTGAAAAAATATAAAGGCCGGTTAAATTTTTATGATTAAACGGCAGTATGAAAATATATTAAACAGGGCATCAAAAAATGAATACAAGACTTGCAGAAGAACAGATCTTTAACAGGAGGGCATATCCTCTGCTCTACCTTGTTAAAAAACCGCAAAAATACGGCCCTGAAAAAATAGTACAATCACGTTCGGGCATTTTTTATGTTATGGCTGTAATTGTTATTTTTTTCAGTATTGCTGTCCTTATTAATATAGGATTAAAAATACAGGCAATTAATTATGAAAGGAAGATAATAGAGATAAATAAAAATATAGCAATGGAACAGGAGCGCTCGGATCGCGTCCTGCTGAAAATATCTGAATTAAAAAGTCCGTCAAGAATAATTGAAACTGCTGAAAAAAACCTGGGAATGCAAATTTCAGACGATATCATGATCATGCAGGTGAGTGGAATAAAAACACCAGGCGTCTATAGCGCAGTTAATTATACTGCTGAAAAAACATCTGGCCAGGTGCAGGTCTATGACAGTTTTATTGCTGCAATTTATAATATCAGGGATATAGTTATGGTAGTTTCAGAAGGGGTGTTAACATTTTTTATACCATAAATTATAATTAAAAAATGTTAAAATGATTAGAGAAATCAAGAACATTATAAACAGGAAAAGAATATATTTCCTGTTTTTTTTATTTATTGCCGGTTTCGGGTATATAATATATAACCTTATCTCGATACAGTATGTGTATGCATCAAAATACAAAGAACATGCCCAGTATCAGCATATGGAGGAATTTGTAATAAATGCGAAGAGGGGAAAAATCCTTGACAGAAATGGAACAGAGCTTGCTTTAAGCCTCCAGGAAAAAACAGTTTATGCAAACCCCATGCTTGTAATTGATGCGGGAATGCAAGCAAAAGCTCTTTCCGGAATACTTGAGATTGATTATTATGATCTTAAGGCAAAGCTTGAAAATAAACAGCTAGGGTTCGTATATATAAAACGGCAGATTAGCTCCGAGACCGCAGACTTTATAAGCCAGCTTAACCTGCCGGGCATTTTTATACAGAATGAAAATAAAAGATATTATCCCCAGGGCGATATTGCAGCATCAATCATCGGATTTACAGGCCTTGATAACACAGGTTTATATGGTGTTGAGCTTGAGCAGGAAAAGCTGTTAAGAGGTATTGATGGGAAATACAGGGTTGAAAAGGATATATACGGCAATATTATACCTGGGAATAAAAATGATTACATAGAACCTGTAAACGGAAGCGATATTGTGCTCACAATTGACTCACAAATACAATATATTGCACAAAAAAATCTTGAAGATGTTGTTAAGAACTATAATGCATTAAGGGCAATTGCTGTTGTAATGAATCCCGTTAACGGGGAAATTTATGCAATGGCTTCATATCCGGGTTTTGACCCAAATAATTACCAGGACTATGATCCTTCCCTTTATAAAAACTATGCCATATCTTATACATATGAGCCCGGATCAACTTTTAAGATTGTAAATATATCCTCTGCCATAGATAAAGGCAGCATAGGCATTGACCAGGAATTTTTATTGCCCTCCAGCATTCAGGTTGGGGATAAATATATTAAAGAAATTTTCAGGACATACAGCATTAATTACAATACAAGCCAAATAATAAAGTACTCAAGCAATGTCGGCGCAGTTGTAGCAGCTCTTTCAATGGGCAAACAGCATTTTTATGATTCAATGAAGCAGTTCGGTTTTGGCAGTGTTACGGGCGCATCTCTGCCGGGTGAAGAACCGGGCTTTCTTTATCAATATGAAAAATGGCCTTCTTCAATGATAGGGGCTCTGGCAATCGGGCAGAGCATTTCAGTAACGCCCCTCCAGCTTGTAAGGGCAGCATGCGTTATTGCAAACGGCGGTTATCTTGTGAAGCCTGTTATAACAAAAGAAATCAGGATGGCAAATGAAGTGATAAAAAATCCTGAACAGACCGATAGCCTGAGCATAATCAGCAACCAGGCAGCTGATGCAGTAAAAGATATGATGCTTGAATGTGTTGTGGACGGAACCGGGAAAAGGGCACAGCTTGAAAATGTAAAAGTATGCGGTAAAACAGGTACGGCGCAGAAAGCAAACCAGAACGGGATAGGCTATACTGAAAAAAGAGTAATAACATCATTTCTGGGATTTGCGCCATATGATAATCCGCAGATAGCTATAATTGTTGTTGTTGATGAACCGCATGGATCAAATAATGAAATCTGGGGAGGCACTGTTGCTGCTCCTGTTTTTAAAAATATAATGAGTTTTTCATTAAAAAGACTTAGAATTCAACTGGAAAATAATAGTTTTGAAGATAGTGATGAAAGCGGGGAAACGGCTGCATGAAACTTGAAGAATTGCTGAAAAATGTAAATGTTTTAAATATTTTAGGAAACAAAGATATTGAAATAAAAGGAATTGAAATAAATTCCAAGAAGGTTTTTAAAAACTGTCTTTTTGCAGCAATAACCGGGTTTAAAAAGGATGGCCACGATTTTGCTGCTGAAGCTGCTGGCATGGGCGCTGCTGCAATACTTACTGAAAAATTCCTGGAACTTGAAGGGCAAACAACGCAGGTGCTTGTAAAAAACTGCAGGAAAGCACTGCCGGCAGTATCCAGGAATTATTACGGTAATCCAACCGGGCTTTTAAGATTGTGCGGCATTACAGGAACTAACGGCAAGACAACAACAGTGTTTCTTACAGATTCGATTTTTAAGGCTGCCGGACTCAAAACATCTTTTATAACTACAGTTAAAGCGGAAATGGCGGGCCGCCCCATGGAATTTGAAAGGACCACGCCTGAGTCTAATGACCTTAACAGGTTTTTTTCTGCAAGTGTGCTGGCAGGAGCTGACTGCGCCTGCATGGAGGTCTCATCACATTCCATAGATCTGAGCCGTGTGGACTGGCTAAATTTTGAAACCCTGGTTTTTACCAATCTCACACAGGATCATCTTGATTATCATAAAGATATGGAAAATTATTTTGAAGTTAAAAAAAGGCTGTTTAATCCCGTTTTCAGGCATATTTACGGGGGTAAATATGCAGCGGTAAATATAGATGATCCATATGGAAAAAAAATTGCAGAATATACCGATCTTAAGCTTTTCACATATTCCATAAGAGACAAAAACGCCAGCATCTGCCCTGATAATATTTCCAGCTCTATTGATGGTATAAAAATGGATGTTATTATAAACCCTCCCGCACATAGTAATTTAAAACCTTCAAAGTTTTCAGTAAATTCAAATTTATGCGGTTTTTTTAATGTATATAATATTCTTGCCGCGATTTGCGCAGCATGTGCATCAGGCATTAATACTGCAGATATTATTCATGGTGTGGAAGCGATGCAGGGAGTTACAGGACGTTTTGAAAAAATAAAACTTGATAAAAATATTTATGCAATAGTAGATTATGCCCATACGCCTGACGGCCTTGAAAATGTTTTAAAAACTGCAAACTCGCTGCTAAAGCCGGGCTCAAGTCTTATTTGTGTTTTTGGATGCGGAGGAGACAGGGATACAAAGAAAAGGAAAATAATGGGCAGCATTGCTGCTTTGCTTGCAGATTTTTCAATAATAACTTCAGATAATCCAAGAAGTGAGGATCCGCTCAGTATAATAGCAATGATTGAAAAAGGATTTAAGCAGCACAAAGAAACAGTTTATTATATTGAGGCGGACCGTAAAAAGGCAATCTATATGGCACTTTCAATGGCACGCAATAATGATATCGTCCTTATTGCAGGAAAGGGCCATGAAAATTACCAGGAGTTTAATGGGCGCAGGATACATTTTAGCGACCAGGAAACTGTAAGGGAGTGGAACGTTAATTGAAAACAGGAAAAAGAATTTGCCTGGAAAGTATTTTAAAACACACAGATGTAAAAATCCTGTCTCCTGAAATAATAGAACACAGGGAAAACATATTTATTGAAACTTTGTCCACAGACACAAGGACGATTGAAAAAGGTGATTTTTTTGTCCCCGTTAGAGGAGATAATTTTGATGGCCATGATTTTATACCTGAAGCCTTAAATAAGGGCTGCAGGGGATTTGTTTTTGAAAAAGAAAATGAAAAAAAGATTGAAAATTATTTAAAAAAATACAGCAAGGAAAAAACCAGGAAACTGCTCCTTTTAAAAAGCAGCAGCAATATTTCTTTTCTGCTTGATTTATGCGCAGGCTATATCAGGGATTTTACTGTTAAAACAATAGGCATAACAGGAAGCGCCGGGAAAACAACAACTAAAGAATTTATTGCCAGTATTATGGCGCAGGATTTTAAAATTGCTCTTACTCAAAAAAACTATAACACTGAACTCGGGCTTTCTAAAGCTGTCCTTGAAATTGACGGGCAAACACAGTTTTTTATTGCTGAAATAGGAATGCGCGCAAAGGGGCAGGTCAAAAAATTATCCGGGATTATAAATGTAAGCACCGGCGCAATTACTTCAGTTGGCAAGGCTCATCTTGAATTTTTCAATGATGTATCCCAAATAGCACTTGCTAAGGCGGAAATTGCAGATATTATCAGCTCAAACAATGGCGTGCTGTTTTTAAACAGCGATGATAAATGGACACAATTCATAATAAAACATTTTTGGGATAAAAAACTTGAAGTGAACATAAAGAAATTTGGCAGAAGCAGTGAAAATGATTTCAGTTTCATTGAAAAAAGCGCTGATTCATATGGCAGGTATGTTTTTGATTTATATAAGGGCAGTAAAAAAATTTCGGAAATAAAAATGCCTGTACCGGGATTTCACAATATATACAATGCATGCTGCGCCGCAGCAATAAGTTTTTATCTTGGAGCTTCTGCAAAATCAATTGCAAAAGGAATAGAGGCCACGGTCCCTGAAGGCAGCAGGATGAGGGTTTTTAGCAAAGAAGGTATAATTATAATAGATGATTGCTACAATGCCAGCCCTGATTCAATGAAATGTGCAATTGATACACTAAAAATGGTTGCCGGTAAAAAGAAAGCCAGGAGCGTTGCTTTGCTTGCAGACATGCTGGAGCTTGGGCCAGATTCAAAAAAACTGCATTTTGAAATAGGCCGGTATCTGGCCAATAATGATATAAATATTATTATATCATACGGAAAACTTGCTGAAAATATATGCCTGGGATATGAACAGGCGCTTTCTGAAGATAAAAGAAAAACAGGCAAAAAGAATATTTATCATTTTAATGATATGAAAAAACTGTGTGGGCAAATCTGCAAAATACTAAAAAAGGAAGATGTTGTGCTTATAAAGGGTTCAAGAGCAAACAGCCTTGAAAATGTTATTGAATATATTTAATGTGAAATAAAAGGAGCAGGATGAACTGGATATTTACGGCAATTGTTCTGGGAGGGCTTATATCACTGGTACTTACGCCCCTGTTTATACGGTTTTGCCGTAAAAAACAGATTGGCCAGAAAATAAGAGTTGACGGTCCCCAAACACATTCTACAAAATCAGGCACGCCCACAATGGGCGGGATTATTTTCATTTTTGCTGCAATCCTGTCCTATGCTGTTGTTTCAGTGATAAAATATTACAGATACGCTGACTTCAGCCTTGAAGGGATTTTCATAGTTTCTGTGTTTGTTCTCTGCGGGCTGATAGGATTTATTGATGATTATATTGCCTTGAAGAAAAAAAGAAACCTTGGCCTCAGGGGATGGATAAAAATAATCATGCTTGTAGCGGTATGCGTTTACTTCGTTCTTTTTGCAAGGTTTATATTAAAAATTGACACATATATTACTGTTCCATTTGCCGGCATTAATATTGAACTGGGGCAATGGTATTTTATATTACCTGCTCTAATACTTATATCCACAACAAATGCAGTAAACTTAACAGATGGACTTGACGGTCTTGCAGGCGGGTCTTCTTCCATAGTGCTTGCAGTTTTTTGTTACATTGCTTTTCTTGAGTGGTCAATACTTGAAGTAAATTTTGGAATAGATACTGCTGTTATATGCGGGGCAGCTCTTGCAGCGTGCGCGGGGTTTCTCTGGTGGAACACTTCTCCTGCAGAAATATTTATGGGGGATACGGGCTCTTTCGGTCTCGGGGGACTTATAGCCTCTGCAGCAGTGGTGCTCAAGCAGGAAATATTACTTATCATTATTGGCGGACTGTTTACAATGGAGGCCCTATCTGTAATTATCCAGGTATTATGGTTCAAGCTGAAAAAAAAGCGTGTTTTCAAAATGGCACCGCTTCACCACCATTTTGAATTGCTTGGATGGCCGGAAATAAAAGTTATAATAAGATTTTGGATAATATGTACACTTTTTGCAGGTACTGGTTTTTTCATATATTATTTGAAATTTATAGGATAGAACCTCTAATATTTTATAATTAAGAAATTAAAAATGAGTTTGAAAAATAAATTTAAAATTACAGGGAAAAAAGACTTAAAGAATAGTGATGCCGCTTATTATGATTGTCCAGAACCCCTTCAGTTATTCAGTGAGCACGGTGAGGATAAAATTCCAGTACTGGCTGCAAAAAAAGTGCTGGTTTTAGGTCTTGGAAAAAGCGGCATAAGCGTTTTAAAAAAACTTTCAGAGTTAAATTGCCGGGTAATTGCTGCAGACAGCGATGAGTCAATTAAGGTGCATGCAATAAAAAGGCGGATAAGCAAAAAAGAATTTGAATTTGAACTTATTGCAGATAAGGATATAAACAGCAGCATTAAAATCCTGGATGGGGTGGATCTTGTCATTGTAAGCCCGGGCATTCCGAATGACATACCGATAATGCTTGAGGCAGACAGGAAAAAAATTCCTGTATGGAGCGAAATTGAATTTGCCTGGAGTTTTTTGGATTTAAAACAGAAAAAAAATACAATAGCTGTTACTGGAACCAATGGCAAGACAACAACGG
>VGAZ01000005.1 GCA_016870615.1 Actinomycetota bacterium
GCTCAGACCAGCTTATTATTATTGCCTATGTCCATGGCAGCATGGTTCTTCTTACAGATCCTTCAAAAGCCGAGGGCCCTGATGCAGAAAAGAATGTTTTTGCATTGCACAAGGACACAATTTACGGCTTTTAAATTTTTATTTTTTACAGGTACGCGCAGAAATTAAGTATTTAAAAAATACATTTTTCCTGCTAGCAGCAGTGACTGTAATAATATCTTTTTAACCCGGCTTCAAGAATATTGCTGCTGTGCTGAATTATATAAAAAAATATGCAATAATAATAAGAATTAAAAAAATATTATCTGCAAAATATGGAAAAAGTAAAAAGATTTGGCGTATCAATTGAAAATAATCTTATTGATAAATTTGATAAATATATAAAATAAAAAAATTACTCCAACCGTTCAGAGGCTATCAGGGACCTTATAAGGAAAGAATTTGTTGAAGATGAATGGTCGCAGTCCGGCAAAATTGCTGCAGGAGCAATTGTATTTGTATATGACCACCATCAGAGGGAGCTTGCAAATAACTTAACTGATATACAGCATGATTATCATAAAATTATCATTTCCACCCAGCATATCCACCTTGACCACAGGATTTGCCTTGAGATAATTGCGGTAAAAGGTAAAATCAGCGAAATTTTGGGCCTTGAGGCTAAATTAAAATCCATAAAGGGTGTAAAGCATGTCTCCCTTTCCAAATCTACACTGGCTGAAAACATATAAAGAGTTTTTTTGGTAATAGATAAACCAATAGTAAAGATTTTTATTCTTTATAAAGTATAATTATTGCCCGGAATCTGTTTGCTCAAAATCCAGGCCTTCTTTATAGCCTTCAAGCAAATCATCTTCGCTTATAAAGTCCTCATCTTTTATGGCGGGAATTGACAGATCCACGCTTCCATAGATTTTTATCCTTTTACCCTCTATAAGAAAAATTACCCCATCAACGCCAGGTATCTGCGTGACTGTATTTACAATTGTATATATTACATATTTATCAAGAACTCCTGACTCAAGGCTGTTATCAAGAAATTCCTGTGAAAAATCAATTTTTGCAAGGTTTTCATAAATTTCAACTCTTCTTAATTTTGTGCCAGGCGGGATAACAGGAAAATTAAATGCTTTATGGGGCCCCTCAAGAATTTCCTTTACTGCATTCTCAACAGCAACTAAAGAGCTGCCTGCTATTATGGTTCTTTTTTCATATGAGAACTTTTCCTCCTGTCCCAGTGATGCAAAATATATTTTAATTTCAAGGCTTGAGGGGAAATTATCATTATCCTTGTCCAGGCCCCTTTTAAGAAATGCCAGGATTTTCTGCCAGAAAGACTGGGGCCCATCCTCCTGCACGCCTGTTTCCTGGCCCAAAGCGGCTTCTTCATTATAAAAATCTTCACTTTCTGCAGAAAAAGTATCTATTGAAGAAGCTGTATCTGAACCATCGACGGCAGAATAATAAAAAGCTTTTAATTTTTCAACAGTATTTTTTATAAAGGAAGGGTTTTCTATGCTGTAAAACACAAGGGAGATTATAATTATAAAAACAATTAGCATAGAAACAAATCTTGCAAACCTGTTTTTCTTTTTTGGCTTTTTCTTTAAAAGTTGTTCTTTTTCTCTCATAAAATCTTTAAGCCTGTTTGCCTTAAATCCCGGTTTATAAATCTTTAAGCAAAATTATATTTCTATGTTTTTGGGATAACTGGTGCCCGGGGTTTGCTGTTACAAGCAGTATTTTCATATAATCAGATACCGGTATAAAAACAGCATCATAAACTGTGATATTATTTAAATGTTTACTTAAGCCCCATGAGGGTTTTGAGGTTTTCGTAAGCTTCCTGGGCTTCCCCATATTTCGGGTACAGTGCAAGGGCTGCCTCCAGCTCAGTTTTTGCCTGCTCATACCTTGTCTCATAAATTAACTGCATAGCACTGGCATAATGCATGCTGGCTGCTGAAATTATTTCTTTACACTCTTCATATCTTTTATAGAAAGAATTAATGAGCTCCTGTTTTTTTCCACCTGAAAGTTTTGAATTATTTATTGCAATTTCAGCTTTTCTGTAAGTGCTTCTTGCAAGCCCGATATCGCCCTCTGCATAATAGTCGTCCGCCTGCTTTATAAGGCCGGTAATTTTTTCAGGCACTTCCTCAACAGATTCTGTGGCGCTTTCTGTCTGGGCGGCAGTTGTGGCTTCAGTCTGAACGGCAGTTGTTGCCGCAGCAGTGCTTTCTGTTGCCATTTCTGTTTCAGCCGCCGGTTTCTTTTTGCATCCGGCTGGCAAAAATACCAGAAGTAGTGCAAGAATGCAGGCAATACTTATAATAACTGTATAAATAACTCTAAAGGATTTAATATTATTTGCCTTTTTCATGAATTTTTCAGCCTCTTTGTAATTGTGTGTGATAAAAATTTATTACCGCATTATATAAAAATGCGCCTATTTTTAAAATACTGAATTTATATTAATAAGGGTAGCCTCAGGCTGGCAGTAAACTCTGAACGGAGAATATCTTCCTTCACCAAGCCCCCTTGATATATAAAGGACAAATTTTTCAAAATAAAAAAGCCCTGAAGCATACTTAACAGGTATGTTTGCGCCTGATATTAAAGCCCCGACTGCAGGAATTCTTACCTGGCCGCCGTGGGTGTGGCCGGATATTACAATGTCAGTTTTATTTTCCACAAAGTCAACAAACAAATCCATATCCGGCGTATGAGTTATGCATATTTTTAATTTGCCGCTTTCTGAAAGGCTGTGGATATGTCCGCTGGGGCGTTTTAAAACCTGTCTGTAGCTGGCCCTGCCTGAGCCGCTTGCAAAAGGTTTGCTTTTGCCTTTGTGCCCGCCGAATGCATATCCGGTGTCAGCTCTTTCTATAACTGCATCATCAACGCCAACTATTTCAATTTTATTGATTTTATTTAACCCGGTGCCTTCACTGTTTTTTTGAGGGTTTAAATTTAATATTACTTTTTCGTTTCTTAAAGAAGTAATGCCGATTTTTTCCAGTTTTTCAACAAGCAATTCTATGCTGTTTTGCCGCATGTATTTTTTCTGCCGCTTTATCATATTCTTGATAAATTCAGTGGGCCTTTTATGGTAATAGTCGTGCACCCCGAATACGGCATACTTTCCAAGTTTTGCATCAAGTCCGGTAAGCATTTCTATAAGGTAATCAAAGTAAGCATCTTTTTCCACCAAATCACCTGTCAGGAATATAAGGTCAGGCTTTAAACTCCAAAGGCTTTTAATAAAGCTGAAGAGCTTCCTGCCGTTTCTGTCCTTTCTTAAATGAAAATCTGTGAGGTGAAGTATTTGCAGAATTGTTGTGCCCCGGCAATTTCTGTAAGGTAATTTACCTGAAGGATTTAAAATAACATTGGCGCTTTTAAAGCTTTTTATTTCTTCCGGTATTTCTCCAGACTGGCTCTTTTTATTACTTTTTCCACTTTTTATATTTACCGTAATTTCTGAAAGCTTAAAATTTGCAGGCTCAAATACAAATGCATACCATATGGCGGTGCCGGCAATAATCAATGCTGCTGCAGCTATTAATAATATTATGTAGATGCCCATATTCATAACTATCCTTTTCGCTTCGCTTAAAGGCGTAAAAAAAATATGAAAAAAGTGAAAAAAGAAAAACGCCCCTTCATTTCCTTTACTGCTCCTTTTTAAACAGGGGTAGATTATATAATATCCAGAAATAAGTCAACGGCAGAAGATGCAGCACATAGCGCTCAGTTGACCATGCAAACTCTGGAATCAGTCCAAGGGATATAAAAAGGGCAATAAAACCAGGTATTATAAATATTGGAAAAACCCAGTTTGGGCCCGAAAACATTTTTTTTATGTACGCAATAGCCAATATTAAAAGAACTGCCCAGATAATACCGTAGGATGAGCCCAAAAATGCCCGGGCAGAGTCATAGGCTGAGTAAAATAGCTGGGATACCATTGCCCCCGAGGCATGGGCAAAATCAAATGCCTGGATTGCGTATCCTTCCTGTGAATTTTGCCCTAGCGATAGAAAAAGATTTGTCCACTCGGTGCTTGCAACATTCAGCCCCAAAATTCTTTTTATGGCCTGCCAGGGAAGAGCAAGGATTATAGAAAAAAAAGGCGGAATAAGTATTGAATAAATAAAGCAGCTGGGCGCTGTTTTTAAATTATATTTACCTTCTTTGCCCTGGGGGTAATTTTCTGCCTGTATAAAACCTTTACTTTCCGGATTTGAGCGGCTGCTTTCTGCATAAATTCTACCTGGAGTTTTTATCACATCAATATATTTTTTTAAGCCATATACAGTGTTTGCAATAAAAAATATTATCATAAAAAGTACACCTTCAGTTCTTACCTGCGAAAGTATTGTAAAAAATAGCGCCGATGTAAAAAGCGGCTTCAAGCCGTTTGCTTTACCATATTTAAATATATGCATGCCCTGCTGTATATAAAGATAAAAAAAGTAAACAGCAATAAAGACAGTAACGGCAAAGATAAGGTTTGTGTACTCAAGATAGCCATGATCCATGGCAACCGGAAGCCCGCAAAGCATCAGGACAAATGCCGAAGATAAAAGCTTTGTGAATTTTTTGTTAAAACAATAATAAAGTATAAAGATAAGCGATAAATAGAAAAGCGGAAAAAGTATCTTTACCAGCCGCTCATCTGCATATCCGAGCCAAATATAGATCCATGTCTGGGAAAGCGGAATATATAGAGGGTATGAAAGATGCGCAAAGCCGTAGCTGTGTTCGGTATAAAAGCCGGTTATGCTGCCGTCTATAAAAAATGCACGCCCTTTTAAGCTCCAGCAGGATATGGCGTCCCAGAACCTTATTGGAAAAAGAAATGTAAAAAAAAGCACTGCTGCAAAACAAAGCGCTATAAAAAACCAGGTTACTGCAGTAAGGATAAGAGCGGTTTTTGCGGCAGGGTCTTCTTTTGCTTCCCTGAAATAAACAGCGGCCTTATTATGTATTTTTTCATAAATTATTATAATGCAAAAACCCAGAAAGCATACTGCAGTAAATACCAGGGCAATCAGAAAACTGAATTTAATCTTTAAAAGTGAAAGCAGCATCAGCAAATTTGATACAATAAATATACCTGTAAAAAAGCTTAAAAAGAAAATAAAGAGAGCATGCGAAAAAGGTGCGGCCTGTCTGTATCCAGCATTGCAGCTTCCGGGCCCATAATCCGGTGTTGTTCTTCCTGCATCATTGAATAAAATTTGCTTTTTGCTCAAAAGCAGGAAATAAATGGCAATGTAGCCCGCAAAAAAAAATGATGCAATTGAAAGAAAAAGCCTTATGTAAATAAAAACCTGCATAATCAAGAAAATAATAACAATTTCCCGGAATGATAACAACAATAATAAAACTTGAAAATTGCTTGTAATTCGTCTATTATTCGTCTATTATTAGTCTATAATGTTTAATCCTTTATATGAGATAACAGATAAATTACTTTTCAATATTAAAAAGATTGGAATCACAGTCTTTGAACTGAATATTAAAAGGTTCCCGGAAATTGTATTATATGAACTTGAGAAAAGCGCAAGAGAAATCTCAGTTAACGCATCAACAGCCATAGAGGGCAATCCGCTGCCCCTTACTGATGTTAAACAGATTCTTAAAAATGCGCCTGCGCACTTAAGAGACAGCGAACAGGAAGTTATAAATTACAACAGTGCCCTGGAGTATTTAAATAAAGTAATAGCGGCAGGCAATTTAAAATTTGACATCAAATTTATTCTTTGTTTACACAATATAGTAATGATTAATCTGGCTGGCCAGCACCAGGCCGGAAAACTTCGTACAGAACCCGTTTTTGTAAATAACCCAAAAACCGGCCAAACCATTTACTGGCCGCCGGACCATGAAGATGTCAGCGCACTCCTGGATAATCTTACAGATTTTGTAAATAAAAACAGGGGTAAGACAGATCCTCTTATAATTGCCGGGATTTTCCACAAACAGTTTGTAATCATCCATCCCTTCATGGACGGTAATGGCCGCACTGCAAGGTTACTGACAAAAGCAATTCTTGCAGATGTGGGCCTTGACACCTTTAATCTATTCAGCTTTGAAAATTATTATAATAGAAATGTCACACTTTATTTTAATAATGTTGGCATATTTGGAAATTATTATGATTTGGCAGAATCTGTTGATTATACCGGCTGGCTTGAGTATTTCACTGAGGGAATTATAGATGAACTGTTAAGGGTAAAAAAAATCCTGCTGGAATCTTCAGTTAGTCCAAAAACAGAGCTTGCTGACTATCATAAAAAAATACTTGAATTGATTGAAAAGAAGGGTTTTACCAGTGACAGGGATTATTCAAAGCTTACTGAACGGGCGAAAGCAACAAGAAGCCTTGATTTTAAACGCCTTATTGATATGGGTTTAATCCAAAGGTATGGGAAGGGCAAATCTACATATTATAAGTTGAAAAAATAAACAACTTTATATTGGCTGGGCTTTTATTATAATATTATTTATAAAGCAGGTTTTTAGCCGGTATTTTATAAATATAAGTTTTAAATTAAAACAATGATTAAAGATAAAAAAGCGCTTGAGGATTTTAACAATCGTTACATAAAGAACTGCAAGCTTACCTATGAGGAAAAGCTTAAAATCTATAACAGCCTGCTGGCCGAAGCTTTTAAGCTAAAAGTTTTACCATCAAAAGATCCACTGGAAGGTATAGAAACAGATATAGAAGTTGCACGAATTTTAAATTCACTGCCATAAGAATATGATTGAAGAAACAATAATAAAAATTGTAAATTTTTTAAACAAGTTATCCGTTCCATATATGCTCATTGGTGGCCAGGCGTTCCTTGTTCACGGCCAACCTCGCCTTACACAGGACATAGACATTACAATAGGTATTGGAATTGAAAAATCCGGATTTGTCCTGGACAACTTACAGCATTCAGGCTTTAAGGCTCTCCCTGGAAATCCTTCAGAATTTATAAATAAAACATTTGTTTTGCCTCTTGAAGATAAAAATACAAAAATAAGGATAGACCTGATTTTTTCCCAGACCGCATATGAAAAACATGCGTTAAAAAAAGCTGTCCAGGTTAGCATTGAAGGTACAAAAATAAACTTTGCCTCTGTAGAGGATTTGCTGATACATAAAATATTTGCTGCAAGACCAAGGGATCTTGAAGACGCCAGGGTGCTTATCCTGAAAAATCCGGATATAAACAAAAAATACATCAGGAAATGGCTGAAAGAATTTGACAATATCCTGGAAGGTAAAAATTTTCTTAATATTTTTAATGACATGCTGGAATCAGCCAGATGTTAAATAAACTTCCCGGATTTTACTAATATTTTAGCTTGTTTAAAAATAAAAAACCCTCTTAAAAAATAGGAATGCTTAATTGTAAAAAATACCCAAAGTATCCTCTGCCGCCGGCTAAACTTGTGGCATTTATAATTATTTCAGCGCTGCTTATTACTTTCTGGATTCTTTTATGCTTTCCTGTTTTAAACAGGGAATTTTTTTCATACAGCAGCAGTGGAAGCGGCATAAATATATATGGAAACAGCAAAAGCTGGGGTTCTGCCGATGATGCTGTCATGGTTTATAAAGGGGACAATAACCTGGGGCAAATAAATGCATATAACAAAGAAGGCCTGGCAGTAATAGAAATTGTGCCGGACAAACCTGTTGTCCCGCAGATTGGCGATTACCTGGTAATTGCCATGACTGCAAAAAATACAGGCCAGGTTGCTTACCCGGCAGGAAGTTTCAGCATAAATCTTGGCCCCCTGTTGAGCGCAAACCAGGAAGGATTTGATGGCACAGATTTGGAAAGCAGGCAGTTTTCAGTTTATGACAGGACATCATTTTATATAGACGGCATAACTCACACATATTATGTCCCTATAGGGCAAAACAGGTACTACAGGTATCATTACATCCCGGGCAAACTTGTCTTAAAAAAGGAAATAAAAAGCATTATAATTGAAATTCCCCGCATTGAAGGAATTGATATCAATATTAGCAAGATAACAGCAGCAGAAAAGCCTTTTATACCTGTTGATGGCCATATTAATTATTTTTTAAAAAACAGCTTAAATATTAAAAATATTAACAGGTATTTTACACCCGCTTACATTTTTGTACTGGCTGTGTTTATTTTGTATGCTGTTTATGCAAGGATGGCACTCCCAGGTAAAAATAAGGGGGACGGTCCCCTTTTATTAAAGAGAAATCAGGGGGACGGTTCTTTTGTTTGCAAAAAAAAGGGGACGTTTCCTTTTTTTCACACAGTTTTGTGTCTGGAGCGAAGTCAAAGAAATGATTATAAAAATACAAAAAGAAGCTTCATTATAATATTGCTTTTAATACCCCTTTTAACAGTTTTTTATTTTATGGCAACAACCACTTTATTTACGATTAAAAGTTACTGGGACTCATACAAAAAATATATAATTGAAGGCAGGCTGGATGAGGCATATTACGGTTTCTATGACTTTGAAAAATTTATTGCCTGGGTGGATAAAAATACTGCACCGGGCCAAAACCTTGCAGTGCTGCTAAGGGGCGAGCCTGTTTATATAATGGCCCAAATGGCATACAATCTTTATCCAAGGGATATAAAGTTTATCGATATCAGCGGAAAAACTACCGCAGAAATAGAAAAAGAGATTAAAGAGCTCAGTCAGGTGGAAGACGATACCGGGAAATACGCCTACCTTGTAATACTTTCCGAAGAAGATAAGATCATCAGTGAAAAATTTCAGCTCGTCTTGTCATATAAACAAACCGGTGGATTTTTATATAAATTAAAATAGAAAATTTCCGAAACGGCTAAATCTAATTATAATTGCGATTTCCTATTTTCATTAATATATTAACATCAAGGAATTACTGTATATTTTTTTAATTTAAGGAGGAATTATTAATGGCTGAATCTCTTCAAGGTTTCAGTTTTAAGAACAGAAAGATTGTAAGTATAACAAGAAAAAAGACAGCTGAGTATTTTAAAAAAAATTTTATGAAAAACTGGGTTTTGGCAAAGAAGTGGAATGTTTTATTGAAAAAATACGCTGGTTATTCGCCCGCTAACTCTTGATGAAAGCGAATTTTCAGTTGAAATTTTAAGGGATCTTATTTCTGAAGGATACAGCGGTGAAGAGCTTATTGAAAAATTTACCGCAGAATCCAGGGAGATGAAAGCGTCAATCAGTGAACTTATAAAGGAAGGAAAAGATATTTTTGGGAAGGATTGATAAATGTATGAAATTGAATTCACTAGTTCCGCACAAAAATATCTAAAAAATGATTAGCGTGTCAGTTTCCTCCCCTGAATGTAAGCACAACACCAAATGTCTTTAATATTATAAGTGTGTCCATAAATGGCCTGTAATTAAATACATAGGCCATGTCATAATCTGCTTTCTCAGGTATTGAAATTGCATCCCTGCCGTTTACAACAGCATAGCCTGTAAGGCCGGGCCTTATTGAATCAGTGCCTGTTTCCTTTCGTATCTTTATCTGCTCCTTTTGGCCAAGATGGGATGGCCTGGGGCCAACAAAACTCATATCGCCTTTGAGTATGTTTAAAAGCTGGAGTGTCTCATCAATGCTGAACCTGCGCAGGAATTTTCCAACCCTTGTAACTTTGCTTTCCCTGTCAACAAGCTCTTCTGCAGGAAGGTCAATGGTGCCCTGCTTCATTGTCCTGAATTTGTACATATTAAAGTTTATGCTGAAGCGGCCCACCCTTTCCTGCATAAACACAATGCTCCCGCGTGAATCAATAATTATTGCAATTGTTATTAAAATCCAGAATGGCAAAAATAATAAAATGAGGATAAGCGAAAAAATGATATCTGTGATACGTTTTAATAAATTCCTTGACCTGCTTTTACTCAGATCGATACCAGATGACTTTTTCATCAAATTCAGGCACTACCTTTCTAATATCTTTAAACAGGTTATTGTAATCATTTATCTGCACTTCTTTTTCAATGCAGAAAAGTGTATTTTCAAGCTCTCTGTAATCAGGTTTTACTTTTAGCTTTGCCTCAAAAATATGCTTAAAATCGCTCTGTACAAGCTCCTCCTCATCATCCCTTGCAAGCTCTTCGCTCAATTTTTCCCCATTGCGGGGGCCGGTGTAAACTATATCTATATCACTTTCCGGCTTCATGCCGAAAAGTTTTATCATATTTCTGGCAAGTTCAAGTATGCTTATCGGCTGGCCCATATTAAGCACATATATCTCCCCCCCTTCGCCCATTATGCATGCCTGTATTGCAAGCTGTGAGGCTTCAGGTATTGTCATGAGGTATCTTTCCATCTTGGGGTGAGTAACGCTTACAGGGCCTCCGTTTTCAATCTGCTGCTTGAAAATATTTACTACACTGCCATTGCTTTCAAGCACATTTCCAAACCGCACAGTTATAAATTTGGTTTTTTTATTGCCGAACTTATCTGTCAGCACCTGAAGGTGTTTTTCTGCAAGAAGCTTGGATATGCCCATTACATTGCTCGGCCTGACAGCCTTGTCCGTTGAGAGCAGAACAAAGCGCCCGACGCCATAATCGAGCGCGGCCCTGCAGAGTATCTTTGTACCGATGTAGTTGTTTTCTATGGCAGCTTCGGGATTTAACTGCATAAGAGGCACATGCTTATATGCAGCTGAATGAAATACAATGGATGGTTTATATCGCTTAAAAACATCTTCTATGACTTTTTTTACCTGTATGCTCGCAACAATGGGATAGACCTGGTTAAACTCATATTTTGTTTTTAACTCATTTTCTATCAGGAAGAGATTATTTTCAGAGTGATCAAGAATTACCAGTTTAGCAGGTCGGAACCTGACAAGCTGCCTGCAAATCTCAGAGCCTATCGAGCCGCCTGCGCCAGTTACAAGTATTGCCTTATCCTTTATTGCAGATATTATTTCAGGAGCATGTATTCTTACCGGCTCCCTGCCCAGTATATCTTCAATGCTTATTTCCCTGACCTGGTAAAGAAATGCCCTGCCGTCTATAACCTCATACATGCTGGGAAGTGTTTTACACGGTATTGAAAGAGCTTTTGCACGAAGAGCTATTTCTTTTCTCAGGTTTCCCGGAGCTGAGGGTATTGCTATAATTATTTCATCTATCGCAAACTTCTGTACTACATCCTCCAACTGTTCAATCGGTGCCACTACCCTTACTCCGTGTATCTGGTGCTTTAATTTGGCAGCATCATCATCAAGAAATGCCACAGGAACATAGTCGCTGTTTTTCTGCCTTATCATCTCCCTTACCATCATTTCCCCGGCATCGCCTGCACCGCAGATAAGCACCCTTTTTTTTCGCGCATCAGCCCTGCCGAACCGGAGTTCATTAAAATACCGCTCAGAAAAACGTAAGATTATCACAAGTACAAGGGTGAGAAGAAAATCAATTACCAGTATGCTCCTTGGAAAATACGGAAGGCTGAAAGTGGCGCCCCTGAACCAGGGAACCGGCTGGCTGAGCCCGTAAAAAAGCAGGCCCACAAATATAGTGCTTAATGCCGTAGCTTCCAGTATGGCAACCATGTCCTTAAGCGAGGCATATTTCCAGACTCTCCTGTACATGCCGAAAAGAGCAAAGAACGCAAGCTTGATTACAAGAATAACAATTACGTAGTAGCCGACATATCTGCTGTAAATTTCAAACAGGCCAACGCCGCTGTATATACTTATAACTCCCCTCAGGAAAAAAGAGAAAATAAATGATGAAAAAATTACAAGTATATCAAACAAAAATAGCCTGATTATTTTTAGTGCTGAACCTTTTCTCATAATACAATTATATCACAGTTTCAGTGCTGCTTTATATTTTCCTCAAAGTCCCTGCCAAGGATTATGATAACATCTGCAGATGAGGAGTAATAATTCCACTGCCCGGAAAATTCCGCCATATCATAGCTGTAAAGAAGCCTCGCAAGCTGCTCAGCATTTTTCTTCTTATCGCTTTTATAAATTACTATGGTCTTTTCAAAATCAATGTCCTGCGCATTTGCAAGGCCGTATATTTTAAAATTATAATTTTTGATATAATCCCTGAAACCTGCTGCAACCCCGGCAACTCCGCAGCCGTTATAAATCATTACAGATGTTTTGCTGACTATTGCATTGTCAAGAGTTATGCCGACATTTACATTTATTTCAAGCGGTATCACTCCCTGATGGGAAAACCATGTGACTTTTTCATGAACAAGGTCATAAGCAAGTATATACCTTCCGGGTTTTTCAGGGGCAGTTATTAAAACTTCAACATCCGCAGACTGGCCGTGCCCAACATTTGACGGAAGAAAACCGCGGCCCGCACCAAAATATATGACTTCACGGGTATCCCTGTTGTACCAGTGATATCCAAGACGAAATGGTTCACCGGAATCCGCAATCCAGTCCATAAACCCGTTATTGACAACTTTGACTTTTGTTTTAAATTCCTCTCCGGGGCGTATTTCATTGGGCGTTGAGCCCATATCATTATAACTTGCCGCATAATCTACATTTACTGCAACATACTTTTCAAGAGTGGGCACTCCCTGGTATGAAAACCATGTTTTTCCCTCATGCACCATATCTATCTGCAGTATATACTTGCCCGGTCTATCAGGGGACAGCACCTTGAAATCAATTTCAACCTCCTGGCCCGGAGCTACAGTTTCTACAGGAATACGGCTTCTCTTGCCTTCAAACTGCACAGTTTTTTTTGTTTCAAAATCAAGCCAGTGATAGCTCAGGTAAAAGGATTCCGGCTCCTGTTTTTGCCAGGTTATGTTTCCCGTGTTTTTTACTATGATTTTATAATTGTAAGTACTGTTTTGCAGCATAGACTCGTCTATATTTTCCACCCCGCCTAAATACTGTATGCCATACATGCTGACCGGCTGGCCAAAAATAATTCTCTGCCACATTGCTCTTGCTTCTGCAATGTCAGGCACCTGCACGCTTTTTGTCCCATCGTCTATCCATTCAGGATGAGTGGGAATTATTGCAGTGCTTAGATTTTCTGTGCCGAATGAAAGCGCAGCTCTTGCATAAGAGATTATGCTCAAAAGGTCAAGGTCAGTGCGTGTATTTTCAATTACTATATTAAAATAATCATTTATCCTGGAAATATTTTTAAGATTGAGCTTCTGGTCAATAAGCTGTTTTAAAATATACTGCTGCCGCTGTATTCTTCCTATATCACCCAGCTCTGTTGAGCGGCTTCTTGTGAAAGCAAGAGCCTGCTCTCCTGTGAAGCGATGGTTGCCTGCAGATATAAACGCGCCTGAAAGCGGGTCCTCAAGCGGCCTTTCAACCACTACGTCAACACCTCCAAGCTCATCGATAAGCTTTACAAACCCGTCAAAATCTATTGTTACATAATGGTTTATGATTGCATCCAGCGCAAGGGATACAGTTTTTATCATCAGCTCTTCCCCGCCAAAAGCATATGCAGCATTTATTTTATCCTCTCCATGCCCGGGAATATCTACAAGAGTATCCCTTGGAATTGAAAGTATAGCTGCTCTCTGCTCTGCAAAGTTTATGTGCAGAAGCATGATTGTATCTGCGCGCCCCTGCTCCGTTTCTGCATCCCTTGTGTCGCGGCCAAGAAGAAGTATGGTAAGGGGAGCCTCAGGTGTCTCAATGGGGGATAATACTTCCTTTATTTCAGTGGTTGTGCCTGATTTAATTGTTTTATTTATACTTGCAAGATAATAATAGAAGTAAGCAGCAGCTCCTGCGCCGATAATCATTACTGCACAAAAAAATATTATAAGGATTTTCTGGTAGGGTTTAAGCCCTGACCATTTGGATTTTTTAGCCGTTCCCGCTGCGCCTTTTTCACTTATATTCCTGTTTTTACTTGCTTTTTCTTTTTTAATATCATTCATTATATAAAGTCATTTTTATTTTAAAAAATCCAGTTTTTTTTATACAGTTTTTTATATTATAAAAAACTCCCTCCTGCTTTTGTAAGCTGTTTTAAATGAGCTCACAGCAACGTTACATTATACATTCATATCCGTTTGGTTTACAAGCTTAATATCTGCCCCAAGGCTGCCGAGTTTTTTTTCAAACCTCTCATAGCCTCTGTTAATGTGATAAATATCATAAACTTCTGTAACACCCTCTGCGGCAAGCCCTGCAAGCACCATTGCAGCTCCTGCCCGCAAATCAAAAGCTTTAACAGGCGCGCCGGAAAGCCTGTCTACACCGTTTATGACTGCATGATGCCCGTCTATCTTTATATTTGCCCCCATGCGGTTAAGTTCTTCAACATACATGAACCTGTTTTCAAATACATTTTCAGTTATTATAGATATGCCGGGCGCTGTTGAAAGCAAAACGGCAATTACAGGCTGCAGATCCGTAGGAAATCCCGGGTATGGAAGGGTGCTTATATAAACCGGCTTTAACTTTTTTGCGGTTTTTTTAATTATTATTGTATTATCTGATGTTCTATTTATATCAATGCCGGTTTCTTTTATCTTGAGGCAGAAAATCTCCAGGTTTTTCCATATTGCATCAGCTATTTCAACAATTCCGCCGCAGAGCGCAGCAGCAACTACAAATGTGCCTGCCTCTATGCTGTCCGGCATTATCCTGTATTTTGTGCCGGCCAGTTTCTTAACACCCCTTATTTTAATACAATCCGTTCCCACTCCTGAAATATCTGCTCCCATGGATATGAGAAAATCTGCAAGATCGATTATTTCAGCCTCCCTTGCGGCATTATTTATCGTGGTTTCGCCCTTTGCAAGAACTGCGGCCATCATAAGATTTTCTGTAGCGCCGCGCGAAGGAAAATCAAGGTTTATATTGGCTCCGGTAAGCCTGTGTGCGCCGGTACCCGCACAACCCTTTGTATTTTTGCCAGCAGAGCTTATAACATAGCCGTGTTCAATACTGTTGGATGCGCCAAGGGCCTCAAAACCCTTAAGATGCAAATCTATCTGCCTTGCCCCTATATTACATCCGCCAGGCACCGCAACTTTTACCCTTCCGAACCTGCTTAAAAGGGGGCCCGCAACAAGAACAGAGGCCCGCATTTTCCTGACAAGCTCATACGGCGCTTCATACGAATCTATCGCAGAAGAATTTATTTCGAGAATATTTTTTCCCCTGTCAAATTTCACTTCAGCATCCAGGGTTTTTAAAACCTGGACCATTGTGTTTACATCCTCAATATCCGGGATATTTTCAAGGATGACTTTGCTGCTGCCAAGAATGGATGCAGCCATTATCTTTAAAGCTGAGTTTTTTGCCCCGCTTACAGCTACCTTGCCGTTTAAAATTTTCCCGCCGTTTATTATGAAACTGGACATTTAATATAAATATTTCCTTGTTTTTTTAAAATAACTTAATAGATAAACCTTAAAAAAAGAGCTGCTGAAAATATTTCATCAAGCATATTATATAATAATATAAGCGGTGATATATATAAAAGCAAATGATACAGCCTTTAAAAATTTAGCCCCTGAGATTTTTTAAACTGGCAATTGCCTGTATTACTTTACGGGTTTCCTCTGTTATCTCCTGTGTGATATCATGTTTCTTTTCCAGCTCCTCTATTGTTTTTTGCCTGAGAGCGTATTCTGTTATAATGGCTCTTTCAGTAAGCACTCTTGCAAGCATTCCGAAGTATTCAAAATGGCCCCTGCAAACCCCAATATAGGTTTGCTGGCCGTCATTTACAACTTTTAATATGCCGATTTTCAATTGCGCTATAACCGGCAAATGGCCGGGAAGAATACCCATGCTTCCGCTTTTTGCAGGTATGCTTATAAAGTCTGCAATGCTTTCGAAAACTTTTTGCTCCGGAGTTATAACTGTGACTTTGAATTTCTTTTTTTGTTCTTCTTTCTGCATTTATTTTTTTATAAGGTTTTCAAGAATTTATATTTTTAATTATTTTGCATGGTATTATATATTATAAACATGCATATCCTCAAATATCAGAGAATTTCAAATTAAAATCCTCCACCATTTTTACAGCTCTTTCTTCAACCTCTTCAATAGTGCCGACCATGTAAAACGCCTGTTCATAAATATCATCGTAAACCCCTTCTGAAATGGCCTTAAAACCTTTTATTGTGTCTTCCAGCTTTACATATTTTCCTTGCCTGCCTGTAAACTGTGATGCAACAGAGAAAGGTTGTGATAAAAAATTTTCTATTTTCCTTGCACGCTGCACAATTGTCCTGTCTTCCTCAGAAAGCTCGTCTATTCCAAGTATTGCTATTATATCCTGGAGCTCTTTATTTTTCTGTAGAATTTCCTGTATGCGCCTTGCAACATTGTAATGTTCAATCCCTACATACTGCGGGTCCAGTATGTTGGAAAATGATTCAAGAGGATCAACAGCAGGATATATGCCCTGCTCTGTGATTTTTCTTGAGAGTACAACAATTGAGTCAAGATGAGTAAAAGTTGTTGCCGGAGCAGGATCTGTAAGGTCATCTGCCGGTACATATATTGCCTGCACTGATGTTATTGAACCTTTTTTTGTAGAAGTAATCCTTTCCTGCAGTTCTCCCATCTCAGTTGCCAGTGTTGGCTGGTAACCGACAGCAGAGGGCATTCTGCCAAGAAGCATTGACACTTCCTGGCCGGCCTGGACAAACCTGAAAATATTATCTATGAAAAGCAGTAAATCCTTGCCTTCATAATCCCTGAAATATTCGGCCATTGTAAGTCCGGTAAGTCCAACTCTTAGCCTTGCGCCCGGCGGCTCATTCATCTGTCCGAAAACAAGCGCTGTCTTATCAAGAACTCCGGATTCCTTCATTGAGAGCCATAAATCATTTCCCTCCCTTGTTCTTTCACCAACACCGCTAAAAACTGAAAAACCGCCATGCTCCGTTGCAATGTTATGTATAAGTTCCATTATTATTACAGTCTTACCAACCCCTGCTCCGCCGAACATGCCAATTTTGCCGCCTTTTAAAAAAGGGCAAAGAAGATCTATTACCTTAATTCCTGTTTCAAAAATTTCATCATTTGGCCTGATGTCATTTATATCCGGCGATTTTTTGTGAATGGGCATAAAAACATCTGCTTTTATGTCTTCACCAATATTATCAATGGGTTCGCCAAGAACATTAAAAATTCTTCCAAGCGTGCATCTTCCCACAGGCACTTCGATTGGCCTGCCCGTACTTATAACTTTCATGCCCCTGCAAAGACCGTCTGTAGTGGACATTGCCACTGCTCTTACCTGTTTTGAGCCAATTGACTGCTGGACTTCTGCTACAACTTTATGCTTATAATACCTGGATGCCTTATCAGTCCTTTGTACTTCCAGCGCTGTATGGATATCAGGAATATTATAATCCGGAAATTCCACATCAATAACCGGGCCTCTTATACTTACAATTATTCCCGTATTTAGCTTCTTATCTTTTTTGCCATTATCATGAAACATTTAAAATCTCCTGATTATTATGTACCTGTAAAAGTTTCAATATATTAAATTAAACTATATTTTAAATCCTTTTTTTTAAAACATATAAGTAATAAAAGAACTACCATCATCTAAGAGCTGAAAATGCCTGCACCTGAAACTACCTCGGCAATTTCCAGCGTAATTTCCTGCTGCCTTGCTTTATGGTACATATTTATAAGTTCCTTTATTATTTCTGCCGCATTATCGCTTGCACTTCTCATTGCAGTTATTCTTGCACCTGTTTCACTGGCAGTAGAATCAAGAAGTGCGCCATATACAGTTGAATCTATATATTCGGGAAGAATGGCGTCAAGTATCTCTGATAATGAAGGGTCATAAACAAATTCCGGAAAAATCCTGCAGACTTTTCCCTCAATAAGCCCTGAAACAGTATTTTCTGTTCCGCCATGCGGACTGTCTGATGGAATGTCTATAATACTATTTATTAATTTGCCAACATCTCTAAACACAGTCTTGCTGTAATTGGATATTGGAAGTAATTGCATTATGACGGGAGTGTTTTCAGCAGGATTTATAAATTCAGTATAGCATAAGAGTACCCTGTCAGCATTTCCTTCAACATACCTTGAGATTATATGCTTTGAAATCTCCCTTGCATCAAGAAATTTCGGGTAATCAGATAAATTCTCATAAACCATGTCTAAATCATAACCAATATATTTAAAATAGTTTTTGCCGCGCTTTCCTATTATAATCAGCTTAACTTTTTTCCCGATTCCTATTAATTTGTTAACCGCATTTTCAATATGCCTTATTATATTGGAATTATAGTCCCCGCATAGGCCTTTGTCTGATGTTATTCCGACAATCAGGATATTTTTATCATTGCCAGGCGATTTTAAGAGCGGATTACTGATAAAACCGGAAAAACATGCAATATCTGAAATTATATTTTCAATGCCGTAAATAAAATCCCTGGCTTCCATAATGCGGCTCTGTGCCTTTTTTATCTTTGAGGACGCTATCATTTTCATAGCCCTGGTAATTTTTTGCGTGTCGCTTATGCTTTTTATTCTTTTTTGAATTTTTTCCGGTTTTTCCATTATTGTGGCGGTATTTTATTTAATCATATTAATATCATTTAAAAACAGTTTTAAATTCATTAACTGCAGCAGATATTTTCCCTTCAAGTTCATTGTTTATATCAGATGTTTCTTTAAGTTTTTCCACAATATTGCTATGCTTTGAATGCATATATTCCAGGTATTCTTTCTCAAACCTCTGAACTTCTTTTATCTCAACATCATCCATAAAACCATTAATGAGTGAAAATAGAACAAGCACCTGGTCTATAACATCCATTGGCATGAATTGGGGTTGTTTAAGCAGCTCAACTGTCCTTTTCCCTCTATTGATGAGTTTTTTTGTTTCCTTATCCAGGTCTGTCCCGAATTTTGCAAAAGTTTCAAGCTCCCTGAACTGGGCAAGGCCAAGCCTCAGCTTGCCGGCAACTTTTTTCATTGCATTTATCTGTGCATTTCCCCCAACACTTGAAACAGATACCCCCGGATTAATAGCAGGCCTTACTCCCGCATTAAAAAGATCTGTCTCGAGATAAATCTGCCCATCTGTTATTGAAATTATATTTGTCGGGATATATGCTGACATATCGCCTGACTTTGTTTCAACTACAGGTATCGCTGTAAGGGAGCCGCCGCCTTTTTTAACAGAAAGACTGGCAGACCTTTCAAGCAGCCTGGAATGCAGATAAAAAATATCACCGGGGTATGCTTCCCTGCCCGGCGGCCTTTTCAATAAAAGTGAAAGCTGGCGGTATGCCACAGCATGTTTTGAAAGATCATCATACATAACCAGGGCATGTTTGCCATTATAAAGGAAATATTCACCTATTGCACAGCCTGAATAAGGTGCAATATACTGCATTGGGGCTGAAGTCCTGGCCGCCGCATCAACAATTATTGTATATTCCATAGCCCCTTTTTCTTCAAGTTTTTGGATAAACCTTCTTATGTTTGCAGTTTTCTGGCCTATTGCAACATAAATACAGAAAACATCCTTGCCTTTCTGGTTAATTATTGTATCTGCAAGTATTGCCGTTTTCCCTGTGCTTCTATCTCCTATTACAAGTTCTCTCTGCCCTCTTCCAACCGGAATCATTGAATCTATGGCTTTAATCCCGGTTTGCAGAGGTTTATTTACCGGCTGCCTGTTTACTATGCCGGGCGCATCAAACTCTACAGGCCTGTATTCTGTATTGCCCAGCGGCCCATTATCATCTACAGGATTTCCAAGACTATCAACTACTCTGCCGATTAATTTTTCGCCTGCCGGAACCTGTAAAATATTGCCGGTACTTTTAACAGTATTACCTTCCTGGATTTTTTCATAGTCCCCAAGAAGAATAACGCCAATACTATCCTTTTCGAGATTTAAAACAACACCATAAACTCCATCAGGGAATTGGACCATTTCGCCGGACATCACATTTGAAAGCCCGCTTACTTTTGCAATCCCATCGCCTGCTTCAATGACTTTTCCAAATTCTTCTAAAACAGCTGCGCTCTCATACCTGTTTATTTCTGAACCTATTAATTTTATTATTTTCTCTGAATCAATTTTCAGCTTCAAGTTCCTTTCCTCTTAAATCCAGGTCTTTTAATAATATTTTTAAATTATCAAGTTTTCTTTTTATGCTTAAATCAATAATACTGTAATCAATCTTTACAATCAGTCCGCCTAATATACTTTTATCGACAATTATTTTTATTTTTGCATCCTGGCCGGTTACCTGGTCAACAGCTTTTTTTATTTTTGCAATCAAGCCGTCTTTTATTTTAACTGCAGTGTAAACCTCAACCGGGATTTGAGTAATGGGCGGGCTATTTAATAAAGTTGATTTTTTTACAATAATTTCCTTTTTAATTTTTTCCTTTTTATCCAATTGAAAATTTACCTCTGCAAATGATCAGTTTTTTAAATAAGATTCATCAATAAAAATATAAACTGTTGATATTTATTTATTGTTTTATTTTATAAATATCATCCAGGCTTTCTTCAATTATTTTTTCATGTTCTTTCTCAGACAAGCTTTTTGAAACAATTTTTTCACTCAGTTCAAAAGCAAGATCCACTATCTGGTTTTTAACTGCTTCAACTGATTTATTTTTTTCGGCCTCAATTTCCCGCATCGTGGATTCAATAAGCAAACGTGATTTTTCACCGGCTTTTTCTTCTATTTCCCGGCGGGCTTTCATTGCATTTATTTTACCCTCTTCAATAATTCTGCGGGATACCATTTTAGCATCTTCAAGCAGACGCTTCTGTTCTTCAATATATTGTTGCGCCTCTTCTTTTTTCTTCTCAGCTCCATCAATATTGTCCCTTATTTCAGTTTGCCTCCTTAAAATCATTTTGTTTACCGGTTTTAATACAAACCTCCATAAAACAATTATTAAAATTATAAAAACAATTATTGACCAGAAGACAGTACTGGTCATGGGATTTATGATTTTCAGCACTTCTTCCATACAGGTTTCACCTCTTTTAAAGTAATTTTTACTAAATATATTTTTTATTTTTTAATTTTTTGGATATTGAGTCATGCAACAAAAATCAGCAGGAATGCCACAACTAGCGCATAAAGCGATATTGCTTCTGCAAAAGCTATGCCTATAAACATTGCCGTATTTATCTGGCCGCTTGCTTCAGGCTGTCTTGCTATTCCTTCAAGAGCCCTGCCTACCATATTGCCGATTGCAAGCCCGGGGCCTATTGCACCAACACCCATACAAAACCCTGCAGCAATAAATGCTGCTGCTTTTGGATCCATTAAATTCCTCCTGCCAATATAAATGAATTGATAAAAATAATATTAAATTACTGGCTGCCAGCAATTTTTTTAATGTTTGGGACGTATAGCCTCCCCTATATATAAAGCTGAAAGTATTGCAAATACATAAGCCTGGATGGAAGAAATAAATAATTCAAGCAATGTCATTACAAGGGCAAAAGGCACTGCTGCTATTGCAATAAGATAATTTTTGAAATAAATAATCAGGCCGAGTATTACATATATTATTGTATGGCCCGCAAGCATATTTGCCATAAGCCTGACAAAGAGCGAAAAGGGTTTTGCGAGTGTGCCTATAAGTTCAATAGGCACGACAATAACAAGCATCCATTTTGGAACTGAACCCGGCGCATAAGTTTTTAAGTATCCCTTAAAGCCATTTTTTATAAGATTTGTCATATGGACAGTAATAAAGACAATAACTGCTATTGTTAACGGTACAATGGGATTGAGTGTCGGAGTATGTGCGCCCGGAACAAGGCCTACAAGGTTGTTTGCAAGAATGAAAATAAATATGCCGGCTATCAGAGGCACCCATTTATCCCCTTCTTTACCTATCATCTTATAACAAATTCCACGCCTGATAAAGTTTATAAACAATTCCACTATTACCTGTTTTTTCCCGGGAACAACCCTGGGCCTGGCGGCAAAAATAATAAGGATTATTAAAAAAACCCCGACGCCGGCAAACATGGAAACAGTAAGATTTGTAATTGAAATATCCATCCGGCCAATCTTTATGGGGATTATTGTTTTATTATAGAAATGTTGCAGTACTTCCAACTAAAAACTCTCCGGGGTTTTAATGATTATTATAAAACAGAAATCTTCTGTAAATTAAAAAAACTTCTAAATTAAAAAAAACAGTAAAAAAAACCAGAAATGAAACCAGAAAAGCAATCATATCTATAAAACCAGTCCGGTAAACAAGAAAAAATATGCCCGCAGACATAACAATTTTTGCAAAAAAAATACATAACAATATCTTCAGTTTTTTTTGCGTCTGTGCCTTTGATGCCTTAAAATAAACAACAAGAGTAATTATAAAAAACAATAGTGAAATCAGCCCGCTTGCAAGTATTGCAAAAAAACGGCTTCTTTCAAATATAAAAAAACAGGCTGCTTCAACAAGCACCAGCAATAAAAGTGATATCAGTGCAACTTTCCTGATTTTTAAAATATCCTGGTTCATTACAATTTCTGCATTTAATTCCAAATAATTAAATTTTAATTTTTTTTAAAATTGTTTCAATTAATATTTTTTATCCTTTATATTTTATAAAAGCGGTTTTTAACCAGTGCTTTTATTGCAAGAATTATTAATATCATTACATTTTAATTAAAAACCTTGCTCTGTTTCATGAAATCTGCCGTGTACTCAGGAGTTGTAATGCATATATCGATTCCTGTTGCTATTTCAAAACCTGCTTTTATAGAAAGTTTGGGAATAAATTTAAAATTCCAGTGATAGTTGACATTAAAATCTTCAAGATGCAGTGGGCCTGTGTGTATGTAATAATTAAATGGCGGCTCGTTTAATTCAGTATGGAAAAAATCTGCAACCCTTTTGAAGCAGTCTGCAAAATCGGCAATTTTTGTTTCCTCAATATTCTCAAAATTCGGGTCATGCCAGAGGGGCACTATCCATGTTTCAAAAGGGTTTCTTGACGCATAAGGCTGTATCACTATAAAATTACTGTTTTTATAAACAACCCGCCTGTCCTGGCTGAGCTCAAATTCAATCATTTCGCACATTGCGCATCTTCTGTTTTGTTTAAAATATTTTGCAGTTCCATATATCTCCTTTTCAAGAACCGCCGGTATAAGCGGAAGCCCGAAAATCTGTGAGTGAGTGTGCTCAAGGGAAGCGCCGGCCTCTTTTCCCTGGTTAAGCATTATTATCACGCTTTCAATTCTTGCATTTTTCTTTATATCCCTTATCCTTTTTGCGTATACATCAAGTATTATACTTATCCTGCTTGCCTCAAGGCTGCTTATATTTGTTATGTGCTCCGGAGTATGTATGACTACCTCATGTATGCCGAACCCGTCCATATTCGTATAGGGGCCGTATTTATATGAAACAGGCTCAGCATTGTGTACAAGCGCAGGAAATTTATTCGGCACAACCCTGACCAGCCAGGGCCCGTCTGGGCTATTGCTGACTTTTCCGCTGCTGTCAATTTTTAATATTTCAGGGGGGGTCATTGACTCATTGCCGGCATCAAAAGGACATATGTCATAAATTGCTGAATCTAATTTTATTCTTTCTTCCCTGAAATTTTCAGGCCTTTTTGCCCGCTCAGTTGCAATTATGACCCATTCATCCAGTATTATGTCTTTTCTGTACTGTGGCAATTTTATCTCCAGTGCGCTTACCTGAAAAGCAGTTCTTTAACTTTATTCTTAAATTCAGTAAGATCGGATGATTTTACAAGGTATTCATCTGCAGCCCATGTGGAAAAATTCTGGGTAAATTCTCCATATGCAGAATATATTATAATTGGGATTTCCCTGTCTTCCTTCCTTATTTTATCCAGCAGTTCAAGGCCATTCATATTTGGCATTTTTATATCAATCGTTATAAGATCGGGCCTGCTGCTTTTATAAAGCTCATAACCGATAGCTCCATCCGGCGCAGTCACCACATCATATCCTTCATCTATAAGCTCTTCCTTATAAAGGTTTCTTATCGGCATATCATCTTCGACAACAAGAATCTTTTTCATCTGCGACCCCCAAAAAATTATGTAATTATCATATATCCAGTAATGGTAATTTTATTGCAAAAGTGGTTCCGTTTTCAATACTGCTGCAAACTTCTATGGCTCCCGAATGCTGCTCAATTATTTTTTTAGTAATCGTAAGCCCAAGGCCTGTTCCTTTTGTTTTTGTAGTATAAAACGGCAGGAATATATTTTTTATGTCTTCCCTGTTTGATAGCGAAGCGCTGTTATTTACATATATTATTATACATTCAGGCTCACCTTCTGTCCTGCAGCCGGAAAATATGCTGGAAAAGCTCTCCTGTCCCCCATGCCCGCTGCCGGGAAAATCATAATATGAATCTTTTCCATCTGTTGTAATGCATATCCTTATTTTATCTCTTTTGCTGCTGGCATCTATCGCATTGTTAAGAATATTCAATAATGCCTGTTTTAAATGATCGCGCGACCCAAAAACATGAAGGTTTGCATTTTCAACAAGTTCACTGCCGCATTCAAAAACAATATCGATATTGTTCTGCTCTGCGGCCGCTTTTGCAAAATTAATACATTCAAGCAGCAGGTTTGATATATTTACATGGCTGAATTTTATTTCCCTGCTGGCTGCAAAATCAAGTATTTCATTTACTATGCGCTCAAGCCGCTTAACTTCTTCAATAATTATTTCAAGGTTGCCAATATCAGTTTGCTCGCCCTCTAAAAATTTCCTCTTTACCCTGGCAGCATACCCGCCAATTGCAATTAACGGGTTCCTGATTTCATGGGCAACAGTTGCAGATAGTTTTCCAAGCTGTGAAAGTTTTTTTGCATTGCCCAGCTCAGTTTCAAGCCGCACAGTATTTGTAACATTTTCAATAATTATTACAGCGCCTTCCGGGCTTTCTTCAGAAAACCTGAAGGGCACAAGTATAATATCAAAAATTTCATCAGTTTTTTCCCCATTAATCTTCATGTTTACTTTGTAAAAACCTTCAGCTTTATTTTCCCTTATCACTTTAAATATTTCATCAATAAGGCTAACCCCATCTATGAATATCTCATGGGCATTAATCTGTTTGCCTATAAAAGTTTCTTTTTCAAAACCGATGAGTTTTCCACAGTTTTCATTACACTGTGTTACAGTAAAATTATGGTCTACCACTATAATGCTCACAGGAATGCTTTCAATTATCTTTTCATTATAGTCCTTAAGATAATTAAGCTTCATATTAAGCTTTGAAAGAGCGGAAATACTGTCTTTTAAGTCATTGTATATTATTGTGTTTCTTATGGATGATGCTGCAAACTGGCCAAGCAAAAGCAGGAATTTTATATCGTCAGGCGTTATTTCCCTCTGGTTGTACTTATTGTCCACTATAAGTATACCCACTTTTTTTGTCCGGCTTATCAGGGGGATTATGCAGAATTTGGGGTAGTCCATATATTCTGCAAGCTCAGCATCAATCAGGGCTGCGTCATTTATATTTATTACCTGTATTAAATTATCCTGTGCCGGAGCCTTAACTTCCCCGAATAAAACAGCAGGCTCAATTTCTTTTACAGAATTTATAGTGGCTTCATTTTCACCGCCTGGAACAGTAGAGCTGATATCTATATTCCTCGGTATGCCATCCTCAAGGCATTTCCATATTACCATGTTTATATCAACAGGTATTGATATATTCCTTATTTTTTCATCAAGGAAAGAAAGCTGCTGTTCATTTTCAAATCTTTCAGAGTCAAGGAATTCTTCAAGCGAATAATTTTTGTCCTGTATTTCGCTCCAGACTTTCCAGGCATCATCAGCAGATGAAGGGCCTATTGCCATCCTGCCTTTAAGATTTTTTGAATGTCTGTCAATTAAAAAAAGAAATGCCCTGTTAAAACCGAATCCGTCCCCTAACGTAACTCCTGTAAGGATTATCTTAAGTATTTTGTTTAAGTCCAGTGTTGATGCAACAGTTTTTGAAATCTGGTTTAAAATATTATACTGCCGCAGTATATCCTGGTAATCTTTTATAATGTCTTCAGCGCTCAAAACTCTGCCTTTTGCCTTTATAAATATTTATTGCTATTTATTCCTTTGTTTAAAAGTATTGTCCTGTAGGTCAGGATATTACTCTTTCATGAGGCTGCTGTAAAGCTTTATGTATTCTGCAGCTGAATAATCCCATGAAAAATCCTGCCGCATCGCATTTGCCATTATTTTATGCCACAGGGTTCTGTTGCTGTAGAATTCAAGAGCACGTTTAAGCGCCCTGTAAAATTCCTGCGGGCAGTAATTCGTAAATTTAAAACCCTGCCCCTTCTTTTTAATATCCTGCTGTGTTTTTATATCAATTATTGTATCAGAGAGGCCGCCTGTGTCGCGCACCACAGGTATTGTACCATATTTTAAGCTTATAAGCTGTCCAAGACCGCAGGGTTCATAATTTGAAGGCATAAGTAATATATCAGAGCCCGCATATATCTGGCGCGCCATTTTCTCTGAATAGCCTATAACAAGGCTTAGCCTGCTGCAATATTTTTTGCTTAGCGCTTTTAAAAGATTATGGTATTTTTCATCCCCCGTGCCAAGTATTATAAAATATATATCATTTTCCATAATGCTCTCCATTGCCTGCACAATTAAATCTATTCCTTTCTGCTCTGAAAGCCTGGAAACCATGCCAGCAACCGGTATTTTTGAAATGCCAGGTTTTTCCAAATAATTAAATTGCTGTGAAGCGGCATTACCCCGGCCTTCAGGAATTTCGCCTGCTGTGCTGCCCGGGCCAAACATTTTTTCAATAAGCGCAAATTTACACTCCATTTTGCCTTGCAAATCATTTTCACTATAATTTATGGCTATGTTTTTGTCAGTTTCAGGGTTCCATATGCTGTAGTCAATCCCGTTTATAATTCCAAACAAGTCCTTTTTTCGCTTATTTAATATGCCGTCAAGACCATAGCCATACTGGGGCGTGAGTATTTCTTTTGAATAAGTGGGGCTCACTGTCGTTATGGCATCTGAATATACAATTCCTGCTTTCATATAGTTTATCCTGCCGTAAAACTCAACGCCTTCCATATTATAATGGTCATAGCTTATACCTGCCCTTTCAAGAATTGCAGGATCATATATTCCCTGGTATGCAATATTGTGTATTGTAAAAACGCATTTTGTATTCTTAAAAATTGCGTATTTTGTTTTTGCTGCAGAACTGCCCGCCGGTTTACTCTTTAAGTCCCTAAGCAACAGGGCCGCAAGGCCAAAATGGTAGTCATGCAGATGAATAATATCAGGTATAAAATCAATTTTTTTTAAAGCTTCAAATATTGCCCTTGAAAAAAAGGCAAATCTTATATCATTGTCATAATAATCACCCTGCGGAGTTCCATAAAGATTTTGCCTGTCAAAAAATTTCGGATTTCTCACAAAATAGAAATCAGTATTATTAATATGCGCTTTATAAAGGTCAAATTCTTCATAATAATAATCATTCATATGCACAGTGACATTCTCTGCCACCTTGCTGAATTTATAGTCCTGCGAAAAGAGGAATTCATATGCAGGCATCAGCACAATTGTTTGGGCTCCTGTTTTTTTTAAAGCCTGGGGAAGAGCGCCTGCCACATCTGCAAGCCCCCCTGTTTTTGCAAATGGCACTGCTTCGGATACACAAAATGCAATCTTCATAAATTACCTTTCTTTTTTACATTTTGAATATACTACATGATAACAATTGTGTAAATGCCAGGCATTTTGCACGTCAATACACAATATTTTTTTTAACCAGTATTTTTGTACAGCAATATACAAAGTAATGCACTTATTGTATTATTTTGAGTATGAAAGAAAACCCGGGACATAATGGATATAGCTGCGCCAATATAAATCATTTCAGTGATTATGATATATACCTTTTTAAAAATGGGAGCCATTACAGGCTTTATGAAAAACTGGGTGCGCATATTTATGATACAGTTGACAGCACTGGCATGATAATAAAAGGCGTGCATTTCAGTGTCTGGGCCCCGAATGCCCAAAGTGTTTCTGTCGCGGGAGATTTTAACGGTTGGAATATTGATGCAAACCCTATGGGCCCGAGATGGGATGAGTCCGGGATATGGGAAGCTTTTGTTCCGGGGCTTTCAAAGGGTTGCACATACAAATTCCACATAAAATCAAAAATCAGCCAGCAGCAGACTTACCGGGCGGACCCCTTTGCATTTTTCTGCGAGACTCCTCCAAAAACAGCCTCGATAATCTGGGATACAGAGTATAATTGGACTGACTTGCCCTGGATGGAAAAAAGACATTTACGCAACAGGCTGGATTGCCCTTTCAGCATATATGAATTTCATGCAGCTTCCTGGAAAAGAGTAGCCGATGATTTTAACAGGTCACTTTCCTACAGGGAGCTGGCGCAGCAACTTACCGCATATATTAAAGATACGGGATTTACCCATGTTGAGCTGATGCCGGTTATGGAGCACCCATTTTACGGATCATGGGGGTACCAGACAACAGGCTACTTTGCCCCCACCTCAAGGCTGGGAGCTCCCCAGGATTTTATGTATTTGATTGACTGCCTTCATAATAATGATATCGGGGTAATACTTGACTGGGTTCCCTCGCATTTCCCGAATGATATGCATGCTCTTGCAATGTTTGACGGAACAGAGCTCTATGAACATAAGGACCCTAAAAAAGGTTTTCACCCTGACTGGAAGAGCCTTATTTTCAATTATGGAAGACGCGAGGTCAGGCAATTTTTAATAAGCAGCGCTCTTTTCTGGCTTGATAAATATCATGCTGACGGCTTGAGGATAGATGCAGTTGCTTCAATGCTTTATCTTGACTATTCAAGAAAAGAGGGCCAGTGGATACCAAATAAATTCGGGGGCAGGGAAAATCTTGAGGCAATTGAATTCCTCAAGGAATTAAACACGGCAGTTTATAAAAATTATGGCGATGTGCAGACTTTTGCTGAAGAATCAACTGCGTGGCCCGCCGTTACAAAACCTGTTTATGCGGGTGGTCTTGGTTTTGGCATTAAGTGGAACATGGGGTGGATGCATGACAGCCTGCAGTATTTCCAGAAGGATCCCGTGTACAGGAAGTTTCATCACAATGAACTTACATTTACATTCTGGTACGCTTTTTTTGAAAACTTTATTCTGCCTCTTTCACATGATGAGGTTGTTTACGGCAAAAAAAGCCTTCTTGAAAAAATGCCCGGTGATAACTGGCAGAAATTTGCAAACTTAAGGCTGCTGCTGGCATATATGTATGGCTTTCCAGGCAAGAAACTTCTTTTTATGGGAAACGAAATAGGGCAACACGAGGAGTGGCACCATGAGGCCAGCATTGACTGGGGCCTTCTTGAAAACAGTGAAAATGCCGGAGTCAAAAAACTTGTAAGTGATTTAAATATAATTTATAGAACAGAAAAAGCCCTGCATGCAAATGATTTTATGCCGGAAAGTTTTGAGTGGCTGGATTTTGGCGACAGCAGCCAGAGCACCCTGTTTTTTTCTAGAAGGCATGAAAAAACAACAGGAGAGGAAAAATATAAAAGCACAATAGTAGTGGCATGCAATTTTACTCCGTCGCCAAGGTATAAATACAGGATTGGCGTACCTGAGCCGGGGGTATGGAAAGAGATATTAAACAGCGATGCTGAAATTTACGGTGGCAGCGGACACGGTAATTTTGGCAAAGTAAAAGCTGCAAAAGTGCCGTCACATTCAAAACCTTATTCAATTTCAATAACGCTGCCTCCCCTGGCAGTTATATATTTAAAAAAACAAACCAGGATTTAAATGAATATTAAAAGACATATTTGCATACACGGACACTTTTACCAGCCCTCAAGGGCAAACCCGTGGCTTGAAACAATAGAAATCCAGGAAGATGCATATCCTTATCATGACTGGAACGAAAAGATAAATGCTCAGTGCTACAGTGCAAACAGCGGCTCCCATATACTTGATGGCCATAAGAAAATTAAAAAAGTATTCAATAATTATTCAAGGATGAGTTTTAATTTCGGCCCGGTCCTTCTTTCCTGGATAAAGGCTCATGATATGGATACTTACAGAGCAATAATTGATGCTGACAAAGCGGCATGCGAAAGATTTGGCGGCCACGGCACCGCGATTGCCCAGGTATATAATCACATAATAATGCCCCTTGCTTCAAAAAAGGATAAATATATACAGACGCACTGGGCAGTTAAAGATTTTGAGGCAAATTTTAAAAGAAAACCTGAGGGCATATGGCTGTCTGAAGCTGCGGTTGATAGCCAGACTCTTGAAATCATTTCAGACTTCGGAATAAAGTTTACAATATTGTCGCCAAACCAGGCGGCTGGGATAAAACGGATTTCGGGCCAGGACACAGACGGCTGGACAGATGTCAGCGACGGCAGTATTGACACAAGAATGCCGTATCTGTGCAGGCTTGAAAACGGCAACAGTATTATCATTTTTTTCTATGATGATGAAATTTCGACAAAAATGTCATTTGGAAATCTTTTAGAGGATGGGGAATTTTTTGTAAAGACTTTAAAAGAAGCCCCGTTATCCCGGCTTATGCACGCTGGTTTTAATACAGATAAAGACAGCCAGCCTGCCTTTAAAAAATCAACACAGGAAAATATTTATCCTCCTGAGATTGTGTGTGCGGCAAGCGACGGGGAAACCTTCGGGCATCATCACAGGTTCGGCGATATGGCGCTTGCATATGCCCTTGATACATTTGAAAATGCTTACCCCGGCACCCTTACTGTTTTTGGCCAGTACATTGAAAAATACAGCCCACTTTTTGAAGTAAGTATAAAACAAAACTCATCCTGGAGCTGCAGCCATGGGGTCTGCAGATGGGAAGACGACTGCGGCTGTTCAACAGGTTCAGGGCACGAAAAGGGCTGGAACCAGAAATGGCGAAAACCACTAAGAAAAGCAGTCGATGACCTTGCAAAACAGGCAGGAGCTGTCTATGAACAGGAAATAAGAAAATATATAAATCCTTCCATAAAAGATGCCTGGGAGCCAGTATATGAGTATATTGATGTTATTAATGACCGTTCAGAAAAAAATGTCAGCAGTTTTTTAAATAAATATACCCGGGAGGGCCCAGGCTCAATTAATGGCAGCAGTCAATTAATTACAGGGGTAAAACAGCGGTTTGCAGGTAAAAGCAATTCAGGTAAGCAGCCTGTTAATTTACTAAAACTTCTTGAGATGTACCGGCACGCAATGCTTATGCAATCAAGTGACGGCTGGTTTTTCGACGAGATTTCAGGCATAGAGTCAATACAAATAATGCGCCATGCCTGCAGGGCAATTGAACTGGCAGAAGATCTTAGCTCACAGGAATTAGAACCTGGATTCATAAAGACCTTAAAAAATGCAAAAAGCAATATTTCTTCATATATAGACGGAAAAAACATTTATGAGAAATATGTTGCTCCGTCTCTATATGATTTTAAGAAAATTCTTGCATATCTTGCTTTTGAGATGCTTTTTAAGGAAAATCCCCGGGATATTTTTTCATGCAGGATAAAGAATTTAAAAACCGAAAAGATAAAAATAAACCACGGTGAAGTAATTGCAGCAAGAGCTGCCATATTTTCAGCGCTGACGCTTGAAGGAACCCAGGCAGAAATAGCGGCATATAATTTTAAAAATAAAGACGTACTCAGCCCGGCAAGCGCATCATCTTTTGTAAAAATCAATAAAGAAATAAAGATAGGCAACCTGCTTAAAAGCACTGTGCTGCCATTAAATCTTTCAATAAAAAAGATAGCTTCAGACAATACGATGGACACGGATACAAAGAAAGAAAAGCTTGAAAAACTTCTCCAGTCATATTTTAAGGGCAGCAGATACACAGTTAAAGATTTTTTAAAGGACAGCCAGCTATTACTTGCAGAGCAGGCCCTGCTAAATGAAACAGCTTCAATAAAACCAGTTATTTTAAACCTTTTCAATAATTACAGCAAAATAATTGCAGATTTAAGCGAAAAAAAGCTGCAGAAATATTTTCTTGACGGGATATTCCCTGAAGTAGAGGAATTCAGCGGTGAGGTGCTTCTTTATTACAGGCTTAAAGAAAAAGGGATGACCAAAAGTAATCTTGATGAGATAAAAAACATAATATTAAAAACAGAAACTGTCGACTTTATAAGCAGGGAAAGCTTTAATATGCTGGCTGCAAAAAAGCTGGAGGAAATAACAGGCCTTGTTGCCGCAGATAATAAAAACATCGAACTGCTGAAAATCCTTGAAGGGTTTTTAACAGCAATTAAAAAAGCAGGCCTTGAACCTGATTTATGGAAGACAATAAACAGGATAATTGGTATAAGGGACAGGGTTTTAAATAAAACGGGCAAGATAGAAAAATCCCATGACAGGCAGTGGAACAGCAAATTCAAAGAGCTTCTGGAAATACTCAATATTGCTTTGCCTTAAATATTGGGTTTTTAATGATATAAACATGCATATTTTTTGCAGCAGGTTTTTTATTAAGAAAAATTTTATCGAGCATTATTTCTTAAGATTTTTTAAAAACTTACAGATTAAAAAAAGATTTATTCTATGACAGAAAAAGAAAGTTTTTTAAAAAAAAGAGCTTGCGGCCTGCTTCTTCATATATCCTCCCTGCCTTCCGTTTACGGTACTGGTGATTTTGGAAAACAGGCTTACAGATTCGCAGATTTTCTAAAAAAAGCCGGCCAGTCTTTCTGGCAGGTGCTTCCTTTAAATCCCACAACGGCTTTAAAAGCAAACTCCCCTTATGCATGCCCGTCCGCCTTTGCGGGAAATACTCTTTTTATAAGCCCGGAGCTTCTGCATGAGGACGGGCTTTTAAAAAAAGAACAGATGCCTTGCGCCGATTCAAAATACGGTAAAGGCAATGTTTTCCGCTATACCGGAAGAACAGATTATGCAGGCGCCGCAAAAATAAAAAAAATAATCATGGGGAATGCTTACAATAATTTTTTATCTATTAAAAATAAAGATATTAAAGAGCAGTACGGGCATTTTTGCATCATAAATAATAATACCTGGCTCGATGATTATGCATCTTTTAAAGCATTCAGGGAGTATTTTTTGAAAAAAATATCTGCCAGAAGCTGGACACAGTGGCCGCAGGATATTAAGTCCAGGAACAGAAAAGAATGCATGTTATTAAAAAAAGAGCTTGAAAATGAAATTGAAAAGGAAAAATTCAGCCAGTTTATATTTAGCCGGCAGTGGGCAGCATTAAAAAACTATGCCAATATAAAAGGGGTACAGATAATTGGCGATATGCCTATTTATGTTGATTTTGAGAGCTCCGATGTATGGTCAAATCCGCATATTTTTAAACTGGACAGCAACTTCGCGCCACTTTATGTATCAGGGGTGCCCCCGGACTATTTCAGCAAAAACGGGCAGCTCTGGAACAATCCTGTGTATGACTGGGAAACACTTGAAAAGGATGGCTTTAAATGGTGGATAAACAGGATTTCCTGCAATCTTTTGCTTTTTGATATTACAAGGATTGATCATTTCAGGGGTTTTGCCGCTTACTGGCAGGTTCCCGCGGGAAAGAAAACCGCAAAAGAAGGAAGCTGGGCTCCCGGCCGTCCTGAAAGTTTTTTTAATACAGTTATAGATAAGCTTGGCAGGTTGCCTGTAATTGCTGAAAACCTTGGAGTGATAACTGCTGATGTTGAAGCGCTTATGGAAAAATACGGGTTCCCTGGTATAAAGGTGCTTCAATTTGCCTTCGGCAGGGATTATCCTGAAAGTGTCCACCTGCCTCATAATTATGATGTAAATTCGGTAGTTTATACCGGGACGCATGATAATAATACACTTTCAGGCTGGTACAAAAAAGATGCAAAACGAATAGAGAAAAAGAATCTTTCAAAATATGCAGGCAAAAAAATAAACCTTTCAAATATTTGTAATGAAGTAATAAAGCTTGCTGTTTCATCACGCGCAGCACTTTCAATAATACCACTTCAGGACATACTGGAACTTGACTGGCGCGCAAGAATGAATTATCCCTCTACAGTTAAAAACAACTGGCTCTGGCAGGCCACAGACAAAAATATGGAGGATCTTGTACAAAAACATGCTGCAAGGCTTTATTGGCTTGCGCAAAAATATAACAGGCTTTAAAAAAAATATTTATAGTATTTGAAAAGACTTTGTATAATAAGTATAGTTATATAATAATTATAATATGAAAAGCTTTACTATTGTAAGACTGGATTAATCGATTTTTTTAAAAATTTACAGGTTAAAAACTTTATGCAATATTAAATAATTCTTCAGGCAGATTATTATGAGAATAGAAGTGGTTGCATTTGTACTTGGCGGAGGAATCGGTAAAAGGCTCATGCCTCTCACAAAAGACAGGGCAAAACCTGCCCTTCCATTTGGCGGCAGCTACAGGGTAATTGACTTCGTTTTAAGCAATCTTATTCATTCAAGAATACGTAAAATATATGTTCTTACACAGTACGAACCCCGCTCCCTTGAAAGGCATGTGCTTGAGGGCTGGGGGCCAATATTTGGTGCAGGCAGGTATAATATGATAAGGCTACTGCCTGCAAAGTCAGGTGCCGACAGCGGCTGGTACACGGGAACGGCTGATGCTATAAACCAGAATAAGCGCTACGCCTGGGAATCAAGGCCTGATATTGTAAATATTTTCGGGGCAGACCATGTCTATCTTATGGATATTTCCCTGATGAATGACTTCCACCTTGAAAAAAAAGCGGATTTAACAATATCTGCAATACCTGTAAAGATCGAGCTTGCTGCAAACAAATACGGTGTGCTTGTTGTTAATGAAGATTTAAAACTTATAGGATTCGAGGAAAAGCCTTCAAAGCCGACACCAATGCCGGGTAATGAAAATTACTGCCTTGCCTCAATGGGGAATTATAGCTTCAATCTCCAGGTCTTAATTGAGGAGCTTGTAATTGACCAGTATAAAAAAACTTCTTCCGACAAACAGCAGATACTGTCAGACAGGTATCATTACTCATCACATGATTTCGGTTTTGACATTATACCTTCAATGCTTTGGCGGAAAAGGTCCATTTATGTATATAATTTCAATGATAATTATATAATCGGCGCAGAACAGAATGAAAAGGCTTACTGGAGAGACATTGGCGATCTTGATGAATTCTATAAAGCCAATATGGACCTTACATGCAATACTCCTCCAATTAATCTTTACAATCCGAGATGGGAAATATTTACGCGCTCACAGTCGCTTCAGCCCGCAAAATACACAGGCAGCAGCTCCAGTATTCACAACAGCATAATATCAAACGGATGCATTATAGATAATGCTTCAATACAAAGATCAGTTCTTTCTTATAATGTCAAGGTTTTAGAAGGCGCCAAGATAGAAGACAGCTACCTGATGGGAGACAATATTATCGGAAGCCGCTCTATTATCAAAAAAACAATTGTGGATCGCGATATAATAATCCCTGGCAATGCAATAGTGGGAATTGACAAGGAGCACGACAAAAAAAGGGGGTTTGCAATATCAAATGAGGGTATTACCATAATTCCCAGGAAGTACAGGTTTTAAAATTCTATCTGCTTTATTTAAGCCGCTGAAGGCGCCATATTTATAAGCGCTTTAATGCCGGATTTAATGGTTTTCATCAAGCTTTATAAGATCAACGCCAGCCTCATTAAGCAGTTCAATTGCAAGCTTGTCCGGATAATCTATAAAATAATATATCTTTTTAATCCCGCTGTTTATAATCATCTTGGAGCACAGCACACACGGCTGGGTTGTACAGTACATCACGCTGTTTTTAATATTTACTCCATGATAAGCAGCCTGTATTATTGCATTCTGCTCAGCATGGAGCGCCCTGCATATCTCATGCCTCTGCCCGGAAGGTATGCCAAGTTCCTCCCTCAGGCAGGTTTTTCTTTCAAGACAGTTCTTTATACCCATTGGGGCTCCATTATATCCGGTTGTGAGTATTCTTTTATCCTTTACAATGATTGCCCCGACCTTTCTCCGCAGGCAGGTTGAGCGCGTTGCAACCTGTTTTGTAATTGCTGCAAAATACTGGTCCCAGTCAGGTCTTTTTTCATTCATTGCGGTATGCTTTCCTGGTATTTAATTAATATTGCATTTAAATGCCGCAGCCTGGATAAAAACTTTTCCTTTCAAATATATCGTCGTCACTTCCATCCGGAAAACTGTTTATCTTTAAATGCTGCCATCATAAAATAATAACGGCACTTAAACATTTATTATTATTTTAATTACAATTATAATTGTATTGAAATTATTTAAAAGACCAATTTTAAACGGAGGAGAAAATGTCTAGAAGGGTGAGTGTGAGGGAAATTTATTTTTACCTGGTGTGCCTTGTCGCAATTATTATCTGTATTATAGGAGTTGTCAGTATTGGCAATAATGCCGTAGGCTATGTAGTGCCCGCCACATGGTCAACAAGGGCAGCGCTGCTCCCTTCATACCAGCAGCAGTACGCAGATCTTTCTTCTGAAGAGATAAGTAAACTTGTTGATGATGAGATAGCAAATTCCTTAAGAATGGAAAGGCAGATGGCGCTTAAAGGCCTTTTTACCGGAGTCCTTCTTGTTATAATAGCTGTGCCGCTTTTTATCTTCCACTGGAAAAAAGCCCAGGCGATGTGGAATTTAAATATTGAAAAAGAATAAGGAAAGTGGAGAGTAAAACAATTATTTACGGTTGCAGTGATATTTCTGCAATTGCGGAAAAGATCTGCAGCGGCGCCGTAGGGGTTCTTCCAACGAGCACAATTTATGGCATAAGCTGCATTTATGATAATGAATATCTGCTCAATAAAGTTTATGCAATAAAGCAGCGGCCTGCAAATATGCCATTTATAACACTGATTCCCTGCATAGACTGGCTTGAAAAGATTTGCTGCAATATAAGCAGGGTTGTACAGGCTCTTGCAGAAAAGTACTGGCTCTCAGATAGCCCTGAACCCCTTACTCTTATTTTAGAAAAAAGAAGTTTAAAAGAAAAACGGCAAAAAAATAAATGCAGCCAGGACATGGTGTCTGCCGCAAGGGAAACAATTGCAATAAGGCTTGACTTTCTGCCTGAAATAATTGAGATAACGAAATTAAGCGGCCCAATAATTTCTACAAGCGCAACAATATCAGGCACAGATATTGCGCCAAAAACAATTCGCCAGGTGCCGGCCCCAGTAAGAGAAAAGGTTGACTTTATATTTGACTACGGAAAGCCGCTTGCAGGGCTTGCATCCACCATAATTGACGTTACCGGGGATTTGCCGGTCCTTATAAGGGAAGGCAGTTTAAAATACTGTGATATTTTAAAGTTTCTTGACTCAGGGGTGCTGCTCAAATAGTGATAATTTGTAATAAAAGCATGCTGCTGGGCAAAACATTTAGAAATTTTATGATTTTTTTACAATATAATTAAATATTATGAAGTATATATTGGAGCGATGAAAGCATTTGTTTTAATTAGAAGTCATATAAAATTTTATATAAGCACTAGACCGGTAATTTAAATGCTGGCTTTTAATAATTAATACTTTATTTACTTAATATTATGCATCCTTTTCGCTATACTATTTTAAGACAATGGCGTTTGCCAGTTGTAATACCGGCAAAATGAAATATAATAATTATTTTTAATTTCACAGTTAGACCGGGAGGGGATTTTGATAAAAGAAAGCGGTAAAAACCATACTCTTTCAGGAGTTGCGGACCCTGAAATGGAGCGTATTTTAAACAAAGAGCTGCAAAGGCAGCAAAGCCAGATAGTGCTTATTGCAAGCGAAAACTTTACTTCACAAAAAGTAATTAAAACAATGGGTTCAATCCTTACAAATAAATATGCTGAAGGATATCCCGGGGACCGTTATTATGAAGGTTGCAATGCTGTTGATGAGGTCGAGGATTTGGCAATCAAAAGATGTAATATGCTTTTTAATTCAAATTACAGCAATGTGCAGCCGCACAGCGGCGTTCAGGCAAATACTGCTGTTTTTCTTTCAATACTTAATTGCGGGGATAAAATACTGAGCATGAATTTAAGGGATGGCGGACATCTCTCACACGGGCACAAACAGAACCTTACAGGCAGGTATTTTGATATATTTACATACAGTGTTGATACTGAAACCGAGATGATTGATTATGAAAACGTGCTCAAGCTGGCAAAAATTTCAAAACCCAAACTTATAATAGCGGGGGCAAGTTCATATTCAAGGATAATTGATTATGCAAGGTTCAGGGAAATAGCCGATGAAGTCGGTGCATTTTTAATGGCTGACATTGCCCATGTAGCCGGGCTTATCGCAGGGGGAATTTATCCTACATCGGTTGGCATTGCAGACTTTACAACAGCAACTACCCATAAGACTTTGAGGGGCCCGCGCGGGGGAATTATTGTTGCAGATAAAAAATATTCCGGGCTCATTAACAAATCAGTCTTTCCCGGAACCCAGGGAGGGCCGCTCATGCATATAATTGCAGCCAAAGCAGTATGTTTTAAGGAGGCGCTGGACCCTTCATTTAAAGTCTATTCCAAAAAGATTATTGAAAATTCGGCTGCCCTCTGTGATTTCATGAAAGACAGGGGCTACAGGATAGTCTCAGGCGGCACGGACAATCATCTTTTCCTTATAGACCTTACAAATAAACAATTAACCGGGTATGAGGCAAGCGAGGTTCTTGCTTCCGTGGGCATAATACTTAATAAAAACGTAATCCCTTATGATAAGCTAAACCCCAATATTACAAGCGGGATAAGAATAGGAACGCCGGCTGTAACAACCCAGGGAATGGGGCCAAATCAGATGCATGAAATTGGTGAAATGATAGATTTTACATTAAAGAACAAAGACAACGGCACAGCTCTTAAAGACGTTGCGCGCAAAGTAAAAGATCTTGCAGCATCATTTCCCGTCTATTCGGCCCTTTAGTCACTATTAATAGGGGCAACACTCATGACGCGGGCTCAGGATTGTTTGCAGCATTTATAGTAAAACAGGATTTAATATTCAGGAATAAAAAGCTTAAGCCTTTTATCAGGGTAATGCTTTGAATTTTTAGTGACAAGTATTAAATCCGACTCAATTGCAGTTGCGGCAATTATGCAGTCATACAGTTCCAGTTTATAACCTTTGTATGAATTTTTTATTTCATATGCATCAATTACTATTTTCTTATTTACGTCCAGCGGTTCAAGACTATCAATCAGTTTGAATGTTTTATCTTTTTCCGGGGGCCTTGTTCCAAATAATATTTCCCCTATGGTTATAACACTGCAATAGTTAACTGTATTTTTAAATTTTAAAATTGTTTCAGTTGCCCCTTCCTTGCCTAGTAAATGATCTATTAAGACATCTGTATCAAACATTGCCATTACAGTCTTCTCCCTCTTCTCTGATTTCTAATGAATGCAGTTGTGCCTTCTTTTAACTCAGGGTGTTTTTGAAGATCCCATGCACCAAAACTTTCACTTACTACTTCGGTGAAACTTATTTCCCTTAAATAATTTTTAACTGCATCCATTACAAAATCTGTAAAATTCATATTTTTCCATGCTGAAACTACGTTTACTTCCTCAATTAACTGTTTAGGAAACCTAATAGTTTTAACTATTTTATCCAATATTACCGCCTTCTTTCCTGTCTTTTTAATAATACATTTTTATATTATTACAAATACAACACACATTATAATATAAATACAAAATTATATAAAATATATTACATAATTTATATAGATGGAAAAATATTGTTTAACTTAGGGGTTATAGCTTAAAAATTTATATAAAGCGATCAGCCTTTTTTATTGGTAAGCCTGGCCGAAAGAATTCTCTGTCTCTGGTTATAATCATTTTCTGTTTCCAGGCTTTGCAGCCCTGCGCTGTTTTTCAAGGCATATTTTTCCACAAGTTTTTTCAAGCCTGGTGCAGTTGCCTGGTCAGTTTCAAATAAAATGGCTGCAAAACCAGTGTTAAGAAACGGGAAAATTTTTTGCAGTATTTTTTCATATACTTCAAGACCATCAGCTCCTGCAAGAAGGGCTTCTTTGGGCTCATAAAGCCTTATCTCTTCAGGAAGGTTATCGTAGTCTCGTGTGGAAATATACGGTGGGTTTGATACGACAATATTAAAACTGCTTTTATGTTTTTGCGTAAAAACCGGGTCATTATCGCAAATAATGTCCGCTTCAATAAAATCAATTTTTCCATGTTTTGAACTGTCAAGGATTTTTTCTGCATTGCGGCGGGCAATATTTAATGCAGCATTGCTGCATTCAGTAGCAATAATATGCCAGCTTACTTTTTGCACCGGAATACCTGCGGTTATGTTTTTACAGATATAATCATCCAGTTCCTGGGCAAGGCTTATTGCAATTGCCCCGCTGCCGGTGCCTATTTCAAGTATATCTATATTTTTGCCCCGGGAGGTTTCTGCCAGCATATCTTTTACTGTAAGTAATACGCTGTCTACAAGAAGTTCCGTTTCGGGCCTGGGTATAAGTACATTATTATCAACATAAAGCCTTATGTTCCTGAAATGAGCTTCATTAAGTATATACTGTACGGGCCTATTATCCGCCCTCTTCTGTATGTGTTCCTTAAAAGTTAAGAGCTGTCCCGGATTTGGAACCATGCTATAATTGAGGTAAAGCTGCATTCTTGAAAAATTAAGTACATGCGAAAGAAGAATTTCTGCAGAAATCCTGGGCTGGGGGATGTTTTTTTTAAAGAAATAATTTTCTGACCAGTCAAGAAGCTGTTTTACAGTCCATATCCGCCTGTTGCCCTGCAAATAATCACTGCTCCTAAATATTTAAATTCTCAAGTTTTTTCTCTTCATCAGCAATTCTCAGGGATTCTATAAGTTCGGTTATATTGCCTTCAAGTATATCCTCAAGCCTGTAAAGAGTGAGGTTTATGCGATGATCTGTTACCCTTCCCTGGGGATAGTTATATGTCCTTATTCTTTCGCTCCTGTCGCCTGTGCCAATCTGGAGCCGCCTGTTTTTTACCTGTTCATCAAGCTGTTTCTGTTCCTCAGCTTCAAGAAGCTTCGCCCTTAAAATCCTCATTGCTTTTTCCTTATTCTGGAGCTGGCTCTTTTCATCCTGGCATGATATTACAATTCCTGTGGGAAGATGTGTCAGCCTGACTGCTGAATCTGTTGTGTTGACAGACTGCCCTCCGGGCCCGCTTGAACGGAACACATCAATTTTTAAGTCTTTCTGTTCAATTTTCACATCCACATCTTCTGCTTCCGGAAGAACGGCCACTGTTACAGTAGAGGTGTGTATGCGGCCGCTTGACTCCGTAACAGGTATTCGCTGCACCCTGTGCACCCCGGACTCATATTTCATGTCCGAATACACGCTTTTGCCGTTAACTTCAAAGATTATCTCTTTAAATCCTCCGATGCCGAGCGGATTGGAGCTTAAAACATCATGGCGCCATTTTTTAGTTTCAGCATATCTTGTATACATCCTGTAAAGAACCTCTGCAAAAAGCGCAGCTTCATCACCGCCTGCGCCTGCCCTTATTTCAATAATAACATTTCTTGCATCATTGGGGTCTTTTGGAGTCAGGAAGAGTTTCAGTTTTTTTTCAATCTCTTCAATCTCTTCCCTGTTTTTAGAAAGTTCATCTGAAATGAAATGCTTCATTTCATCATCTTTTTCATTTTTTAACATTTCCTTTATTTCATCTGCTGACTCCCGCAGCTGCCTGTACTTTTTAAAAGAAGTAACTATTTCTTCAAGTTCAGATATTTTCCTGCCATATTCCTTTATTTTCTCAGGATCATTTGCCACATCAGGCCCTGCAAGCTTTTCTACAAGCCTGTTGTATGTTTCTTCATGGCTTTTTAATTTTTCAAGAAGGTCAACCATAAGGTTTAAATATTATTTATATTAATAATGTATGAAGCATGGCTATATTGGCAATGCAGCTAAAAATCAGGCGTTTATTGCTACATCATCAGGTTTTGAGATAATTTTTTTCTCAACCTCATCCTGCGCATCACTGTTTTCAGCCTCAAGTATTTTTTTAAGTGAAAGGGTAGCAACCTCAAGCTGCGCATCATCCGGTTCGCGTGTTGTTATTTTCTGCAGCAGCAGCCCCGGATAAAAAAGAATATTGACAATCCTGCTGCGGCTGAATTTGCCTGCAAACCTTATAAGTTCATAAGATATACCGGCAATTACAGGAATAAGCAAAACCCTTGATATTATCCTCAGGTAAAGCGGCGGCTTTCCAAGAAGGGCAAATACAAAAAGCGATACTATCATAACTATGAGAAGAAAACTTGTTCCGCAACGCAGGTGGAGCCTGGAATATTTCCTTATATTCTCAGGTATAAGCTCTTCCCCATACTCATATGCCTGAATGGTTTTATGCTCTGCGCCATGATACTGGAAAAGCCTTCTTATGTCTTTCATAAAGGATACTATTGAAATATAGGCAATAAGAAATGCTATCCTTATTAATCCTTCAAGAAGATTATATAGTATGGTATTGGGTATAAAACTTGAAAATGAGCGCCCTATTACCGTGGGAAGGACAAAAAAAACGCCTACTGTAAAAAGAAGCGCTATTGCAACTGATATCCCCATCTGTTTTTTTGACATCTGCACTTCTTCACCTGTGGATTCATTCACAGAATAGCTTAATGCCTTAAAACCCAGCGAGAGGTTTTCCACAAGCGCAACAACTCCCCTTATAAAAGGAAAACCAAGCACTTTTTTTTTGTTCATTATGGATATTTCTTTAAATACATCAGTGGCGATGGTGTTGTCCGGCCTGCGAACTGCAATTGCCCAGAAGCGCCTGCTTCTCATCATAACGCCCTCAAGCACTGCCTGGCCGCCAACATTAAGCTTACTCATTAAAACCACTTGCCTTTAAAATCGTCCCGCATTTAAACTTGCACCCGGTATAACTGTCCATGAGACTTTTATAACCGCAGTTTTTAAAAAGTTCTTTACGGCCTGCAAGCAAATAAAATAGCCTTGCATTAAAAGCGCCAGTTTTTCCTGGCCCCGGCGTATATTTTGCTAATTTAATTTTCATTTATTTCTTTACTTTTTTAAGCCTTTTCTGGAACCTGTCAACCCGGCCGCCGCTGTCAACAAGTTTCTGTTTGCCGGTATAAAAAGGATGGCAGTTTGAGCATATATCTACATGAAGCTCTTTTTTTACAGAACGTGTCTGGAAAGTATTTCCGCAGGAACATGTAACATTGCAGTCAATGTACTGTGGATGAATATCTTTTTTCATTTTTTGCAACCTCTTAATTAATTAAATTGAAATTATTTATAATAATAAACCATTATCACAAACACGATATATTATCATAACTGGATTTTTTAGTAAATAAAAACAAATTTGCGCCGCCAAAATGACAGGAAGAATTATGCTTAAGCTAATTTTAAAAACAAAAATATCCGGGCATACATGGCTTTGCTTTACATGAGCATAAATATTTCCCGACATCCAGGGCCGATTTTTAAACGCTATCGTTTGTCCTTTACAGTCAACCCTACTATTAACAAAAATATATCAATTATACTGTCTTGAATTCAATGAAGACTTATTATTCTGGAGGCTTGTTTTTATAACATTTAAAAAGTCTGTATTGGTTTTAGTTTTACGCATGTAATCAATCAACTGTTCAAGGGCAACTTCGGGTTCTTTTTCATGTATTATCCTCCTGAGTTTCCATACCTGGGCAGCTTCTTCGTCCTCCATTAAAAGCTCTTCTTTTCGTGTCCCGGAACGCAGTATATCTATTGCCGGGAATATCCTCTTGTCTGCAAGTTTTCTGTCAAGATTGATTTCCATATTGCCTGTTCCCTTGAATTCCTCAAATATTACATCATCCATACGGCTGCCGGTATCTATTAATGCCGTTGCAAGTATTGTAAGGCTGCCGCCGTCTTCAATGTTGCGGGCGGCTCCAAAAAACCTCTTGGGTGGAAACAGCGCAGTTGAATCAACACCGCCTGAAAGAACTCTTCCGCTTGCAGGGATGGAAAGATTATATGCTCTTGCGAGCCTGGTTATACTGTCAAGCAGTATAAGTACGTCCTTTCCGTGCTCAACAAGCCTTTTTGCCCTCTGGAGCACAAGCTCTGAAACCTGGACATGGTTTTCCGAAGGCTGGTCAAATGTTGAACTTACGACTTCCCCTTTTACTGAACGCTCCATATCGGTGACTTCCTCCGGCCTTTCATCAACAAGCAGTACCATTATATATACTTCAGGATTATTAGTGGCAACACTGTTTGCAATATCCTTGAGTATTGTTGTTTTTCCAGCTTTTGGCGGAGAAACAATAAGACCCCTCTGCCCTTTTCCTATGGGTGCAATAAGATCAATTATTCTTGCGGTAAGATTATGGTGGGTTGTCTCAAGCCAAAGCCTTTCCAGCGGATAAATCGGCGTTAAAGACTCAAAAGGTTTTCTTCTCCTGATTGCTTCAGGGTCACTGTCATTTACTTTTTCAATTCGCAGAAGCGCGTTATATTTCTCATTGTCTTTTGGGGGCCTTACAACCCCGAAAACTTCGTCTCCCTGCCTCAAGTGAAACCGCCTTATCTGCGACTGGGATACATAAATATCATTGGCTCCCTGCAGATAACCGTTTGTCCTTAAAAACCCGTAACCTTCAGATAAAATATCAAGTATCCCCTTCATTTTTTCTTCATAAACTTCAATGTCTGCCTCAATTTTCTTTTCGGGCGCTGCAGTTACAGGTTTCTCCTTTTCAGTTTCAGCAGTTACAGCGACTTCCATACCATTATCAGGCATATATTCTTCCCCTGCAGGTAAAATAACATCCTTGTTTTTGGTAGAGGGCTTTTGCCCTTCTATTAATTCTTCCTTACTGGATACGGCTTTGGATCCTTGAAAACTTTCAATGTGTGCAGATATTTTTCCAATAATGGCGCCTTTTTTTAATGTCGATACACCATGTATCTTCAGTGTTTTTGCAAGTTCCTTAAGGCCGGACAAAGTCATGCTTTCAAGTTTGTCGCTGCTTAAGTCTTTTATTTCTTCCTGCAATTTATAATGCTCCTTTCAAAAATCCCGTTATTTATATGAGGCGGGATTATTTAATAGATTATAGTTAAAAAGATTTGTAAAATTTTTAAAATGAATAATTATTGGAGTTAAATGATTCCTTAATGTTTAATTTCGCTATATTTTTAGAATAAATGAATAAAAAATGAAAAATGAAGATTAACTTTATCCTCACAATATAATTATCAATAACATAAAGATATTATATACATATTAAAAAAAATGCAAGATAAATTTTTTTGTAAATTTTTGGTTTAATATTTTTACCTTCATCATGAATCTATTTAATAATAACGGTAAAATATTTTAAAGGAAATTGTATCAACTTATTTCAATCCAGCAAAATGACTGTGCTGCTTTTACTTGTATGCCTCAAATCAAAGTCTATGCTTGATGCATGTACAGCTAAAATAACAGTGTACTGTTGCCCGCTTTCAAGTTTTTTATCAAAATCATCACCTGAATCCATTGGAATTGCAAATTCGAATGTATATCCGGAATCATTTTTTTTACCAGCATAAGATATTATATCTGTGTTGCCCCCAAGCTCTTCATCGGGCTTATGTGAAAACATGCCATCTCCATAATCATCCCTTATAATGGGGTTATCGCCATCCATTGCAACAAGTATTAAATTAGCGCCCTGCATTGCTTTCTCCGGATCAAATCCTATAGAAGCCCAGCCATTGTTTTTGCTTTGAAGCCCTATGTATAAATTTGATTTATCATTATGCCAGTAGAGTATTAATCCTGTAGAGCTGTCATTGTATGAATTAAGGTATTCGCCTTCATCAATTTTGCCATCTACACTTATTTCACCGGTTCCTGCATCATTTGCAGGGGCAGTTTCTTTAGAATCCTCTTTTACTGTTTCCATTACATCTTCCTGGTTTTTAACAGCAGCAGGTTTATCAGCAGGAATGGGCGCGCATGCAGAACCCAGAAGTATGGCTATTAATAATAACATAATGTAAAAGATATTTTTTCTCATTAGCAGTTGCCCCTAAAATAATACTTCATAATAACTATTATTATATACTGATATATTATAATAGCAATATTATAGCAGGACCGGGAACTGGCGCGCCACTAAATTATCCAGCGCATTTCCAGTTCCCGCTGTTACAAAATCACCGGTTAAGGCTTCCGGACCGGCCTTTAATGCTGGTTTCTTCCCAGGGTTTATATGGCCTGCCGGCATTTTTATAAATAAAAATATCTTATACTGAAATGATTATCCAACTTTCGGCAGTTTTTTAAGTGATTCTTTTATCTTTTCTTCAGGATAAGCAAAATCTTCAATTTTACCGTCAAGATACGCCTCGTATGCGCCAAGGTCAAGGTGTCCGTGTCCACTGAAATTAAACACTATTGTTTTTGACTGTCCGCTTTCTTTGCATTTGAGCGCCTCATCAATTGCAGTTCTTATGGCATGAGTGGTCTCAGGTGCCGGTATTATGCCTTCAGTCTTGGCAAATATAATGCCGGCTGTAAAAGCTGCAGTCTGGGGTATTGAAACGGCATCTATGATTTTTTCATTTACAAGCAGGCTCACCTGGGGAGCCATTCCGTGATACCTGAGCCCTCCTGCATGGATTCCGGCAGGAACAAAATCATGGCCCAGAGTATACATTTTTGCAATAGGGGCCATTTTTGCGGTATCTCCATAATCATAGGCA